>NZ_JADYVV010000041.1:0-80924 GCF_020194035.1 Bradyrhizobium sp. BRP56 | reverse complement strand
GGGCTGGGGTGGGGGTCTCTTAGCGAGTCACATTGTGGAAAGAGCCCCCACCCGTATCGCATCTTCGATGCGATACGACCTCCCCCGCAAGCGGGAGAGGTGCAGCGAGTTTGCGGTTAGATCAATCCAATCACTTCATTTCACGTATCAATCGCGTCCTTGATCCGCTTGCGGCTGAGCGGCAGGTCGCGCAGCCGCTTGCCGGTTGCGTGCGCGATGGCATTGGCGAGCGAGGCGGCGGCCGGGCCCTGCCCGGTCTCGCCGCTGCCGAGGAACGGCTGGCCGGGACGGTTGATGATGTGGACGGCGATACTGTCGGGCACCGCATTGAAGCGCAGGATCGGGTAGGTCTGCCAGTCGATGCTGGTGATCCTTGTCTCATCGAAGGTGACGCTTTCATAGAGCGTCCAGCTCGTCGACTGCACGATCGCGCCCTCGATCTGGTTGGTGATGCCGTCCGGATTGACGACCTGGCCGGCGTCGACGGCGGCGACCGCGCGCACCAGCCGGGCCCGCCCGGTTTCGCGATCGACCTCGACCTCGGATGCGATGGCGCAATAGGCGGCGAGATTCTTGTAGCGCGCGAACGCGAAGCCGTAGCCGCGATTTCGCGGCGGCTGCTGTCCGCGCGTCCAGCCGAATTCCTCCGCGGCCCTCTCGACCACCGCGCGGCCCCGCTGATCGTCGAGATGCTTGAGGCGAAACTCGACCGGATCGGCGCCGGCGAGATCGGCCAGTTCATCCATGAAGCTCTCGGTCGAGAACACGTTGTGATAGGCGCCGAGCGCGCGCATCGCGGAAATCCGCAGCGGCATCGCGGGGATGAAGTGATGCATCACATGCGCGTTCGGAAAATTGTAGATCGGGATCGCGTTGCGATCGCCGCCCCCCTCCGGCAGCGGCAACGGCTTTGGTGCCGGCACCGCGAATGATCGCGCCATGTGCTGGGCCGCAAGCAGCGCGCCGGCGCCGCCCGGCCGCATCGAATGGGTGTTGCTCCACACCGCGAAATTCCAGTCGGCGATCTTGCCGTCGGCCGTGAGCGACGCGCTCAATTTCGTCACCATCGCCGGACCGTACGGCTCCCAGCCGTGCTCCTGCTCGCGCATCCACTGCACCCGAATTGGGCGCCCGGGCAGCGCCCGGGCGATCAGCGCGGCGTCGGCCGCGGCATCGTCGGCGCCGTTGTGGCCGTAGCAGCCGGAACCTTCGACATGGATCAGGCGGACGCTGGCGGGCGCCATGCCGAGCATCTCGGCGATCGCCTGCCGGTCGGGATAGACGCCCTGCGTGTGCGTCCACACCGTCATCGCGCCATCGACGAATTGCGCGACCGCGCAGGACGGCCCGATCGAGCCGTGCGACTGGTAAGGTCGCGTGTAGGTCGCTTCGAGCGACCGCGCGCCGCTCACCGTGGGATCATTCCGTTGGAAGATTGCAAAGTCCTGTGACGGCAGCGCAGTCAGCACATTTGCCAGATCGTGCTGATTCGGCAGCTTCGCATTCTCCCGCCACTTCGCCGCGGCGGCCAGCGCCTGCATGGCCTTGACCGCCGAAAATTCCTTCTCCGCCACCACGGCCAGGAAGTTGCCGTCGCGCACGATTTGAATCACGCCGGGCATTTTCTCGATCGCGGCCGTGTCGCATTCCACGAGCTGCGCGCCGTAGCTCGGCGGGCGCACCACGCGCGCATGCACCATGCCGGGAAGCCGCATGTCCTGCACATAGGCGGCGGCGCCCGTGACCTTGGCCGGAATATCGACGCGCGGCACCGGCTGGCCCATCACCTTGAAGCTCGCCGGATCCTTCAGGCTCGATGTCGGTTGCGCCTGGACGTGCAACATGTCCGCGGCGACAAGCTCGCCATAGCCCAGACGCCGGCCATCGGGAGCGACGACGGCCGCATTCTCGGTTCGCAAGCCGTCGGGCGGCAAGCCGAAACGCTTTGCCGCCTCGGCCACCAGCAACATGCGCGCCTGCGCCGCGGCATGCAGGATCGCCGTGCCGCTGTCCTGCATCGAATGACTGCCCGATGTGTAACCCTCATTCGCCGTGAGCTTGGTGTCGGCGGTGATCACCTTCAGCGCATCGAAGGGAATATCGAGCTGCTCGGCCGCAATCTGCTGGAACGCGGTGCGGAATCCCTGGCCGAGTTCGGCCTTGCCCGTGAAGGCCGTGACCTGGCCATTGGCATCGATACGGATCCAGGAATCCAGATTGGGCGTTTTGGCCAGGCTGCCCGGCAACGCCGGGCCCTGCGCAGCCTTCTGCTCCTGCGCCACCGCATGGCGCAGCGAGAAGCTGACGATCAGCGCGCCGCCGCCGGCCAGCACACTGCGGCGATCGAGAACCACCGGTACGGTCATCGGACGCTCCTGTCGCTTGCGGCGTCGGCCGTATCCATCAATCTCGCGGCGCGGTGCACCGCGCGCAGGATGCGCATATGGGTGCCGCAGCGGCAGAGATTGGGCTCCAGCTCGGCACGGATTTCCGCAACCGATGGCTTCGGGTTGCGCATCAGCAGCGCCTGCGCGCGCATCATCATTCCGGCGATGCAGTAGCCGCACTGCGCCGCCTGCTCCTCCATGAAGGCACGCTGGATCGGCGCCGGCGTGGCCACGGTGCCGAGCCCCTCGAGCGTCGTCACCTGCTTGCCCTCGACCAGGACCAGCGGCGTGACGCAGGACAGCACGGCCTTGCCGTCGACGATCACCGTGCAGGAGCCGCATTGCCCGAGCCCGCAGCCGAACTTGGCGGCATTGAGCGCCAGATCATTGCGCAGCACATAAAGCAGCGGCGTATCCGGCTCCGCATCGACCTGATGATCCCTGCCATTGACCTTCAATGTCATCATGGCTTGCCTCGCTGTCTGGATTCCGCCGGCGTGTCGCGCGCCGCAAGCGACGTCGCCTGCACCGCCCGCGCATCGCGCACCGCCTTGTCGAGATTGGCCCACGCCGGCCGCTTGCCGAACCGCTCGCGCAGATAGGCCGTGAGCGCGACCATCTGCGCATCATCGATGCTGGCGGCGAAGCCCGGCATGATCGGGCTGCGCTCGCCTTCGACAGCACCAATGCCCGACAGCACGATATTGAGGAGGTTGCGCGGGTCGGGGCTTGCGATCGCCGTGCTGAGCGCGAGATTGACGCCGCCATAGGGCAGCGCGCGGTTGCCCTCATGGCAGGAGGCGCACGCCGCGGCATAGATCGCTGCGCCGGCCACATGGGTCTGTGCCGCATCATCGGAAGACGATTGTGCGACGACGTCGGCCGGCCGTTTGCGATCCGGCGCCGGCGCGCCCGAGATATCGGCCATGTACACGGCGATGGCCCGTACGTCGCCGTCGGGCACCGTCGCCAGATTGCCGGCCACTTCGGCCATCGGCCCGCGCGCGGTGCCATGATCGACCTGCCAACCGTGGCGCAAATAGGCGTAGAGCGCGTCGGCGGTCCACCGCACCGGGGCGTGCGAGGTGTCGTTCAGCGCATAGGCATGCCAATTGTCGACCTCGCCACCGGAGAACTGCGCATTCACCCGCTCGGCGCCAAGCGCGTTGCGCGGCGTGTGGCAGGCGCCGCAATGCGCGAGCCCCTCCACCAGATAGGCGCCGCGGTTCCATTCCGCGCCCTTCGCCGAGTCCTGCGGGGCATCGCCGCTGCGCAGATACAGCAGCTTCCATCCCGCAATCAGCGGTCGATAGTTCAACGGAAACGAAAGCTGATTCGCCGGCGGCGACGCGTGGACCGGCTGTCGCGTCATCAGGAATGCATACAGCGCCCGGTCGTCCGCATCCGAGACGTTGGTGAAATGGTCATAGGGAAAGGTCGGATAGAGATGCTGGCCATCGCGCGCCACGCCCGAGCGCATCGCGCGGACGAACGCCTCTTCCGGCCATCGCCCGATGCCGGTTTCGGAATCCGGCGTGATGTTGGATGAGAAGACGATGCCGAACGGCGTTGGAACCGGGAGCCCGCCGGCATAAGTTGCGCCGCCCTGCACGGTATGGCAGGTGTTGCAATTGCCGATCGCGGCGAGTTCGCGGCCGCGTTTGACCACATCAGGGTCGAAGGTATCGGCCCGCGGCGGCGCAATGGCGGCAATCTGCGGCCGCCAGGCGACGGCAAAGGCTGCCGCCGCGCCCGCGACCAGCACGATCGCGGCAATGCCTGTGATGATCCGCAGCTGACCAGTCATGCTGAATTGAGTTTGTTGTTGGGACGTGTATTAACACCTTTCGTTCCGGTATCGTTCGGCCAGAAGACCTCGATCACCGCCTGTTGACCTCAAGGAATCCTGAAAATCCCAAAGGGATCGCGCAAGGGATCATGACCGCCCAGCCCGCCCTCGATCGCGCCTCCGCCCCGTCTCGCGATGCGCTGTCCGTGCTCAGTTCCGTGTTCGGCCTGTCGGGCTTCCGCGGCGCGCAGGAAAAGATCATTCGCCACGTCACCGATGGCGGTAATTGCCTGGTGCTGATGCCGACCGGCGGCGGCAAGTCGCTGTGCTATCAGCTGCCGTCGCTGCTGCGCGACGGCTGCGGCATCGTGGTATCGCCTTTGATCGCGCTGATGCGCGACCAGGTCGCGGGCCTCACTGAAGCCGGCGTCAACGCCGCGGTGCTGAACTCGACGCTGTCCTATGAGGAAGCCTCCGAGGTCGAGCGGCGGCTGCTCGCGGGCGATCTCGACCTACTTTATGTGGCGCCGGAGCGGCTGCTGACGCCGCGCTGCCTCAGTTTGCTCGGCCAGGCGCAGATCGCGCTGTTTGCGATCGACGAGGCGCATTGCGTCTCGCAATGGGGCCATGATTTCCGCCCGGAATATATCGGCCTGTCCGCACTCGCCGAGCGCTTCCCCAAGGTGCCGCGCATCGCGCTGACCGCGACTGCGGACGCGCTGACGCGAAGGGAGATCGCCGAGCGGCTGCAGCTTACCGACGCGCCGCAATTCGTCGCGAGCTTCGACCGGCCCAATATCCGCTACGAGATCGTCGACAAGCAGAATGCCACCACGCAGCTGAAGAACTTCATCAAGGAGCGGCATGCCGGCGACGCCGGCGTGGTCTATTGCCTGTCTCGCGCCAAGGTCGAGGACGTCGCGGCGGCGCTCAGCGAGGCCGGCATTCCGGCGTTGCCCTATCATGCCGGGCTCGATGCCGGCGTGCGCGCCCGGCACCAGGACCGCTTCCTCAACGAGGACGGGCTCGTGATCGTCGCCACGATCGCCTTCGGCATGGGGATCGACAAGCCCGATGTGCGCTTCGTCGCGCATCTCGATCTGCCGAAGAGCATCGAAGCCTACTACCAGGAGACCGGGCGTGCCGGTCGCGACGGCAAGCCGTCGGCGGCATGGATGGCCTACGGCCTGTCCGACATCGTGCAACAGCGCCGCATGATCGATGAATCGACCGGCTCCGATGCCTTCAAGCGCGTCTCGGTCGGCAAGCTCGACGCGCTGGTTGCGCTGGCTGAAACGGTGCATTGCCGCCGGCAGCGCCTGCTCGGCTATTTCGGCGAGACCCGTGCGGAGGAAAGCTGCGGCAATTGCGACAACTGCCTGACGCCGCCGCGCGTCCGCGACGGCAAGGTGCTCGCACAAAAGCTGCTGTCCTGCGTCTACCGCACCGGGCAGCGTTTCGGCGCCATGCACCTGATCGACGTACTGGTCGGGCGGCTGACCGAACGGGTCAAGCAGTTCAACCACGACCAGCTGTCGGTGTTCGGCATAGGACGCGAGCTCAACGAGAAGCAATGGCGCGCGGTGCTGCGCCAGCTGGTGGCGATGGGCCATCTGCGTGCCGACAGCGACGCCTTCGGCGCGCTTGTTCTGACCGACAGCGCCCGCGGCGTGCTGAAGGGCGAGACCGCGGTGATGCTGCGCGAGCAGCCGGAAGGCGCGCGCAACCGCGCGGTCCGCGGCAAGTCGCGCCGCGGCGAGCTCGTGCCCGCGGCCGACAGCCCGGGTGGCGTCGCAAATCCCGCGTTGCATGCGGCGTTGCGCGCCTGGCGCTCGGACGTCGCACGCCAGCGCGGCGTGCCGGCCTATGTCGTGCTGCACGATTCCACCATCGACGGCATCGCCGCGATGCGGCCGGACACGCTGGGCGAGTTGCGCAACATCGCAGGGATCGGCGACAAGAAGCTCGAGCATTACGGTGACGAACTGATCCGCATCGTGAAGACGACAGGAGCGTGACCGGTCCTCTCTACGCCGAAGCGACGACAGTCGCTTTGGCCGGCGCTGAGACCGAGGGAGCCGCAGCTCAACGCTGGTCAGCGAGACAGCATTTCTTGTATTTCTTGCCGCTGCCGCACGGGCATGGGTCGTTGCGCCCGACATGGCGCAAGGGATTCCTCACGGGTTCGGTGTGGCTCCACAATGTATCGAGATCGTCCCCAAAGGGGGCATCCAGATCGTCGAAGGTCTCGTTGTAGCCGTAGTCGGTCCCTTCCATTTCCTGGACCGCATCCTTGATATAGCCGAGGCCAACTTCCTCGAATCGTGCGATTTCCTCGGGTCGCTGCTCGGCATCGACGAGCATCTCGTCGAACTCGCGGCGTTCTGTCATCCAATCGGGTATACGCCCGTCATCGAAAGCGCGATACGCCAAGGGCGCCAGCTCGCGCAGCCCCAGGAGGGCAATTGCCTGCTGCCACGCGTACCAGGCATGGTTCTCGTCATCCGCCAGGTTTTGCTCGTGGAATGCTTTGAGCAGGCGCTGCATGCGCTCCCGCCCGATCATCCCATTCCATGTGAGGAAGGTGGCCGCGCCGAGAACCTGCTCGCGCGCAAATTGATCGACGGACTGATCCACGACCAGACTCAACAAGGCGTCGACATCCCCGTCAAAGACACCCGCGACAATGCGCGCCATGCTTTCGGTCAGGCAGTCACCCAACAGGTCATCAAGTTCGCTTTCGGGTCTGCGCAGCAGTCGCAGCAGGTCGCGGCAAACATCCGTGTCACGAGCTCCACCGAGGATGTAGACACCTCGGAACAGCAGCCTGGCCTCATCGTCGGACAGTTCCTCGCCGTTCCCTGCCCGGGCGACGATGGCGCGCAGCGCGGGGGCCGCTTCTTCCATTCTGATCAGGCACATTCCGACTGCGGCCGCAGGCAATTGTTTCTCGGTCGCGACGGCCTCAAGATAGTCTTCGATCGGCCCCAAATCGCCCCGCTCGAAGATAGCTTCTACTTCTTCCTTCTTCATGGGACCTCGATCTTTGCGGGCAGATGAACGGTCACGACAGAACAACTACCCGATCACCGCTTATCCTCATCCTCTCCCAGAGACAGCATAGGAGCTATTCGCTGGACGGCAATACGCTTGCTTGCGGGCCACGCCGCCCTCGCCCTAATCTTTGCCCACCGCGTCCAACGAGGCGCGGACAAGACATAACGATATAGGGAAGAGACGGCCCATGGCTCAGGAGAGCACCGCGCGCAAAACTGTGCGCCCTGCCGAGACCGGAACGTTCGATGCCGTGGTGATCGGCGCCGGGTTCGCCGGCATGTACATGCTGCATCGGCTGCGCGGACTCGGCTTCACCGCGCGGGTCTATGAAGCCGGCGGCGGGGTCGGCGGCACCTGGTACTGGAATCGCTATCCCGGCGCGCGTTGCGACGTCGAGAGTCTGCAATATTCCTTCTCGTTTTCCGAGGAACTCGATCAGGACTGGAGCTGGTCGGAGAAGTATTCTCCGCAGCCCGAAATTCTCGCTTACGCCAATCACGTCGCCGATCGCTTCGATCTGCGCAACCAGATCGTGTTCGACACCCGCGTCACCGCGGCGACCTTCGACGAACAGGCAGGCACATGGCTGATCGAGACCGACCGCGGCGACAGGGTTACCGCAAAGTTCTGCATCATGGCGGTCGGCTGCCTGTCGGCGCCGAACCGCCCGGCTTTCCAGGGCATGCCGGATTTCCGCGGGCCGATCTATCACACCGGCGAATGGCCGCATGAGGGTGTCGACTTCACCGGCCTGCGCGTCGGCGTGATCGGCACCGGCTCATCGGCGATCCAGTCGATCCCGATCATCGCGCAGCAGGCCTCCGAGCTCACGGTTTTTCAGCGCACCGCGACCTGGTCGGTGCCGGCGTGGAATGAGCGGCTGTCGGCCGAATATCTCAGGGAAGCGAAGGCGCATTATCCGGAGCTGCGCGCCAAGGCCCGTGCGCGCCCGACCGGCTTCTATTTCCAGTTCAACGCCCAGCCCGCCTTGCAGGCGGGCGAGCAGGAGCGCGAGCGGCTCTATGAGGAAGCCTGGCAGCGCGGCGGCCTGCCCTTCCTCGGCGCGTTCGGCGACCTCCTGTTCGAGAAGGCCGCCAACGACACCATAGCCGATTTCGCGCGCGAGAAGATCCGCGGCATCGTCAAGGATCCCGCGACGGCCGAGCTGCTGTGCCCGCGAAACGTGTTCGGCTGCAAGCGGCTCTGCGTCGACACCAATTACTTCGAAACCTACAATCTGCCGCATGTGAAGCTGGTCGACGTGTCGACGACGCCGATCGATCGCTTCACGACGGAAGGCATTGTCGTCGACGGCACCGAATACAAGTTCGACGCGATCGTCTCCGCCACCGGCTTTGCCGCCATGACCGGCTCGTTCGACAAGATCGCGATCACCGGCCGCGGCGGGCAGACGCTGGCCGAGAAATGGCGGGCGGGCCCGCGTGCCTATCTCGGCCTTGCCTCCGAGGGCTTTCCGAACCTGTTCATGATCACCGGGCCCGGCAGCCCGTCGGTGCTCGCCAGCATGATCCAGGCGATCGAGCAGCATGTCGACTGGCTGGCGGATTGCATCAGTCATATGCGCGACATCGGCGCCGGCACGATCGAGGCGGTCCGCGACGACGAGGACGCCTGGGTCGCCCATGTCAACGACGTCTCCACGGTCTCGCTGCGCTCGACCTGCAGCTCCTGGTATGTCGGCGCCAACATCCCGGGCCGTCCCCGCGTGTTCATGCCCTATATCGGCGGCTTCCCGATCTATGTGCAGAAGTGCAATGAGGTGATGAACTCGGGTTACGACGGCTTCGTGCTGCAGGGCGGGCGCAACGGCAATGCACCGCCGCAGGTGCGCTTCACCGAGCGCTGGCAGGTGCCGCTCGACATCGAGGTGATCTCGCCGGCCGCGGTCGCCGCGAAGCGGGTTCCCGTGGTCTGAGGGCCGGCGGTATCCCCACCGGGATTGCGCATGATAGTGTCGCGCCGGTCCGCGCTTCAAACCGCGGGCCGACGGGGAACATGGCCGACACGGCATTGCAGGGACTGGTCGAGCGGATCGGCGCGGATCACGTTGTGCGCCGGCTTGGGATCGAGGCCGCGCACGAGAAGCAGCTGTTCGGCCAGGGCACGCTGGTGTTCAATGTCGAGAACTGGAAGCTGGCGCCGCGGATCATCGAGACTGCGCTCAAGGTGACCGGCCTCCACGGCCGCGCGCGGCGTAATGCCGATAGGGTCGAAGTGCGGCACAATCTGGTGACGTCGGCGCGCCTGCCGGCGGCGTTCGACGGCTTCGCCATGCTTCAGCTCAGCGATCTCCATGCCGACATCAGCCAACGCGCGATGCGGCATCTGATGGACATCGTGAGCGATATCGCCTGCGATATCTGCGTTCTCACGGGCGACTACCGCGGCAAGACGTATGGTCCGTTTGAAACGAGCCTCGTGTTGATGCGGGATCTGTGCGCGCGGATCAAGCTGCCGCTCTACGGCATCCTCGGCAATCATGACAGCATCCGCATGACGCCGGCGCTGGAGGCGATGGGCATCAGGATGCTGTTCAATGAGCAGGAGCCGATCACGCGCGATGGCGCGACGATCCACCTCGCCGGGATCGACGACGCGCACTTCTACCGCACCGACGACATTGCAAAGGCTGCCGCGGCGATCCCGCGGGATGCGTTCTCGATCCTGCTGGCGCATACGCCGGAATCCTACCGCGGGGCGGCGGCGGCCGGCTTCGACCTGATGCTGAGCGGCCATACCCATGGCGGCCAGCTCTGCCTGCCCGGCGGCATCGCGATCAAGCTGGAGGCGCGGCTGCCGCGCCGGATGGGCCGAGGCGCCTGGCGCTTCGGCGCGCTTGCCGGCTACACATCGGCCGGCGCCGGCACCAGCCTTGCGCCGGTGCGGCTGAACTGCCCGGCCGAGATCACGGTGCATACGCTGCGGCGGCTCGGTTGAGCTCACCCCGCCCTTAGCTGGCAGGCGCCCATTGCCAAAATATCGAAAACAACCCCATGCAAAGGAGCCGGAGGCCGCCCGGACGTCGCAAGGAATGACGCGTGGCCGGTAGCCAGATGCAGTCGCCCTGCCGTAAGGACGGGAAGAGGGCGTAGCGCAGGTCTCAATTGCCCTTCTTCGCGTTCGCGCTCTGCTCGTTCACCGTGCAGGTGATCAGCAGCGTGTAGCCGCGCGCATTCTTGGCAATCTCGGCGGTTTCCTTCTTCATCTCCTCGCGCCACTCGGCTGTCCGGTACGCCACCGCGCTGTTGTCGAGAAAGTCGCGCAGCGCGCCGGTCTTGATCGCGAAATTGATGTTCTCCGGGATGGTCCCCGTCGCCCGCGCCATCCTGACCGCGTCGAGCTTGGCAGCCACCACGCCGACCACCGCGCCGGTAAGATCGAACAGCGGACCGCCGCTGTTGCCGGGCTGCACGGCGGCGCTGATCTGCAGATGACGGGTATCGTTGAGGATGCCACTCAGCGAAGAGACAATGCCCGTGGTGACCGTGAAATCGGATGTCAGCAATCCGTGATAGGGATAACCGATCGCCACGACGCCGTTGCCGACCAGGATGGGGTTTTGCCTGAGGCTGACGACATCCTTGAAAGGGGTCGGCGCCTGCAGCAACGCGAGATCATTGGTCTCGTCATCGGACACCAGGCGCAGCTTGACCGGCGCCTCGCCGCTCAGGTTGCCCGTGATCTCGCTGCAGCCGCCGACGACATGGTGATTGGTGACGACGTGGCCGCTGCTGCTGACCACAAAGCCGGTGCCGGTCCCCGATCTCGCCTGCTTCGCCGGCGGCGCGCTGGGTGCTGCAGCCTGCTGCGGCGGCGCCGCCGCAGGCTTTGTCGCGACAGCGAACTCGCCGGCATTGGAGACGCCGTTCTTCTTCACCGAGACGACGCAGTTGAGCAGAGCCGGCAACAGCTGCGCGGTCTGATTGAGGTTGAACTGAAACAATTGTCCCTGCGCGAATGCCGTCATCTGGCGCGCCTTGCGGAACTGGTTGATCAGGCTGGAATTCACCGGCATCTCGACATTCACGAGCTGGGTGCCGAGCGGCATGCCGTAGACGTTGAACGCCGGCTGGCCGTCAAAGGTCAGCGCCAGCGGAAAGGCCTCGCCCGGCGTCAGACGCCAGCTGTCATGGGCAAAGCCGAGCCGCCAGCTGCCATTCTCGGCGATCGACACCATGAAGAAGATGCCGCTTTGATAGGTGGTGCCCGCCGAGCAATGGGTGAAGGCGCCATTCTTGTCGTTGGTGAAAGCGCCGCCCTTCCAGTTGCCGACCGTGATCGAGCCGTAGGGACCGCGGGCGCTCGACGGAGTTGCAGACGCAAACAGCCACGCGGCCGCAACGGCCGCCCAGATCGCAACTCTCATGACGCGCACTCCCCCAGCCACAACCCATCATAGGAGGCGGCGAAATTCATCCGCAAGTGGTGCGCGGCTTGGTCTTTGGTCCTGCAGCCGCGCAAACCGCCGCAAATGAGGCGATCGCCACATCCTCAGGTTACAGAACCTATGTTCCTATTTTGTTCCTATGTCAATCGGGGTATTTAAAGCCCCGTGTCCCAAGTTGATTTTGGAGTGTCTAATTCCGATTACGCGAACGAAAACCGTAACTTGGCCGATGTTCTCGGCAAGACTACTGAGTCGCACGCCAGATGTTCTGGCTTTTGCAATCCGCCAAGTGTTCTCGCTCCACAGGGCAGAAGTATTACCGGGGTTCTCCGTGGGTGAACGGAGTTCCAGCCTCCGCTACCGTCCCCTTAGCATTCCAATGGAATAAGCCCGCCATCGCAGGGGTTGGAAGCTGAGGGAGGTCGAGCAAGCCATGGAAAGCGAAAGTGCGCCTTCAAGGCCGGGTGAAGCCGCATGGGAAGCGTTGACATTCGATGAGCCCGTCATCGTCGCGCTAGCCATTTGGGCCGCGCTATTGGTGGCTCACGTCATCGCGGCGTCGGTGTATTATTGGCGGGAGCAGCGCAGCCCGGAATGGTTGGCCGCTCTTGCGATCTTGGCCTACTGGCCAATCCTGGTGTCGATCATAGGTCTCGGCCTAATTCTAAAATATCTGATCCGACCGCTGATCGGACAAATAAAACTGTTCCGGCGAAGGTCCGATATCAAAGGCGTCGTTAAGTAAGGCCGCCTCAGTTGGCGGCCTCTCCGTTTATGATCTCGATCCATCGGCGCAAGCTCGATTCAAATCGCTCGCGCACTTCTGCTTCCGAGTTAGCCGTCACGCCAAATGAGAGCGGCGCGTCTCTTCCTGTAGTTGCGATCCATCCTCCGCAGGCTCGCGGCTGAATCTCCGGCACAATCCCCAGCTTGGGGCTGAAACATAGGCAAATGCAGCCCGGTCGAAGCGCCATCTAATACGACAGCATGACGTCGGAAGAGATGCGAGCGATGGCAGCGCAGTGTGATGATGTGGCCTTGAAGCTACTCGCTCCCGAGCGCGCCATTGTCCGGAACGTCGCAGCCCAATTGCGTATGCTGGCACACCAATCCGAGATGCTACGTAGAGAGTGGCGATCAATCCGGCCTTCCAGCGAGACTGTTCCCGTGACGCCCTCAAAGAAACGGCCCCAGCGCGTTGGAACGAACGCTGAGGCCGCCTTGCCGCGCCGCTGAGAATAAGGCGGCCCTGGCACGTAGCCAGCGCCGGTGCCGGAGGGATTGTCATTCCATGTGAACTCGACCCTGCGTCCAATAGGTCAGTTCCCGCATTTGCATGGGAAAGTCAGCATGCGTTTCATCGCAGATGCGATGCGGCACTCAAGCAAACGGCCCCAGCACTCGGGCAAGGAGGCTGAGGCCGAGGAGCGCCCGTGGGGTAGGGAAAGATTATGGACACCCCCGCGTGAGCTAGAACCTCGATGGCACGGAAGGGCATTTGCATATGTGAATGAGTGTCCTGATTTCCCCAAGCGAGTGTCCTAACTCGGACAGCACCTCAACCGGGGTGCTGTCCGCATTTAGGCCCCGTGTCCTAAGTTGATTTTGGAAGTGTCCTAATTAGAAAACGGCCCCAGCGCCGGGAGAGCGCTAAGGCCAAGTTGACGTCTCCAATGAGCTACGGCAGTTCAGCCGATCAGAAGCCAGCCTAAGCTGATGATGAACGCGACGAGCGATATCCCCGCCAAGCCTATGAGGCTGAACTCGACGCCATCTAAATCGGTCCTGAACATAATGTTCAAAGCATTACACGTCGGATCGGCGGGCGCTTTAGCGTATGTCAGTCAGCGGCAGTGTCCCATTTCCAGATTCCACCGCGCATCAGGTGTCCTAATTCCCCTCTCCGAGTGTCCTAACCAGGACAGCACCTCAACCGGAGCATTGCCGCCAAGGCGGAGGCTACTGCGGCTCCCCGACCGAGGACTGCGCCGGCGGATTTGGTTCGCTGAACCAGTACCAGGATGCGAGGGCATGGACGCCGACGCCGATCAGGAAGATGCCGGCATAGAGCTCGACTGCGTGATTCATCGCCAGCAGGCGGGGATGCGGCGCGGCACCCTGGCCCTGGTAGGTCCAGACCCAGTGCCCCACGGCGACGATGCCAATGCCGAGCGCGGCGATGGCTCGGCCGGCCGCATTCATCATCCTCACGCGATGGTCTCCCAACTCGCCCGGCCCAGTGAAATTACCGGGCGAAGCTGACGAGGACCTGACGTGGGACATCGAACGTAGCCTGGATGGAGCCACGCAATCGGAAGCCCCCGCCAGCTCCTTCCCCCTGAAAGAGGGAAGGTCGGGATGGGCGTCAGCTACAGGCGATGGTGCAAACGGAGAGAGCAGATCCCCACCCGCTTTGCTCTGGCGAGCAAAGCGACCTCCCCTTTTCAAGGGGAGGTAACAATGCGTAGCCCGGATGCAGCGCAGCGAAATCCGGGATAATCCCCGAACGGCACGAGCCCCGGATTGCGCTTCGCTCCATCCGGGCTACGGCTCTTCTCCTTCCCCCTGAAAGGGGGAAGGTCGGGATGGGGGTCAGCCGCAGGCGATGCTGCAAGCGGAGAGAGCAGATCCCCACCCGCTTTGCTCTGCGAGCAAAGCGACCTCCCCTTTTCAAGGGGAGGTAAGAATGCGTAGCCCGGATGCAGCCACGAAATTAGAAGCCCGCTCGCCTCAGCCGTTCCTGAAGGCGTAGGCGTAGCCGTTGAGCGCCGGTGCGCCGCCGAGATGGGCGTAGAGCACCTTCGATCCGGCCGGGAAATAACCCTTCTGGACCAGATCGATCATGCCCTGCATCGACTTGCCCTCATAGACGGGGTCGGTGATCATGCCCTCGAGCCGCGCGCTGAGGCGGATCGCCTCCTTGGTCTCCTCCGACGGCACGCCGTAGGCGGGATAGGCGTAGTCCTCGATCAGCACGACATCATCCTCGACGATATCGCGGCCGAGCTCGACCAGCTTTGCGGTGTTCTGCGCGATCGACAGCACCTGCGCCTTGGTCTGATCAGGCGTGAACGAACCGTCGATGCCGATCACGTTGCGCGCGCGCCCATCGGCGGCGAAGCCGACCAGCATGCCGGCATGGGTCGAGCCGGTCACCGTGCAGACGATGATGTAGTCGAACTTGACGCCGAACTGGCGCTCCTGCGCGCGCACCTCCTCGGCGAAGCCGACATAGCCGAGCCCGCCAAATTTGTGCACGGAGGCGCCGGCCGGAATCGCGTAGGGCTTGCCGCCCGCCGCCTTGACCTCCTCGATCGCCTGCTCCCAGCTCTTGCGGATGCCGATGTCGAAGCCTTCGTCGACCAGCCGCACATCGGCGCCCATCACCCGCGAGAGCAGGATGTTGCCGACGCGATCATAGACCGCGTCCTCATGCGGCACCCAGCTTTCCTGCACCAGCCGGCACTTCATGCCGATCTTGGCCGCGACCGCCGCGACCATGCGGGTGTGGTTCGACTGCACGCCGCCGATCGAGACCAGCGTGTCGGCATTGGAGGCGATCGCATCGGGGATGATGTATTCGAGCTTGCGCAGCTTGTTGCCGCCATAGGCGAGCCCGGAATTGCAATCCTCGCGCTTGGCATAGAGCTCGACCTTGCCGCCGAGATGCTTTGACAGCCGATCGAGTTTCTCGATGGCAGTCGGCCCGAATGTGAGTGGATAGCGCGCGAACTTCTCCAGCATGCTGGCATCCTCTTTGATGGTCTGGAACGGCGGCCACAGCTATCACCCCTGGCGCGAAAGGTGCTCTCTAACTCAGCTCGCGCAATTGCCGAAGATTGCCGGATCTGGCCTCGATGGTATATTTTCTCTCATGAAATCGACCAATAGTGAGAGATTCTTCCATGTCCGCCCGACTCGACCGCATCGACCTCAAGATGTTGAGATTGCTGCAAAAGAACGGCCGGCTCAGCAATGCCGAGCTGGCCGATCAGGTCGGCGTCAGCCCCGCCACCTGCCATCGCCGGACGCAAGCGCTGTTCGACGAGGGTTATCTCAGCGGCGTCCGCGCCATGGTGGCGCCGCGCAAGCTCGGCAAGGGCACGCTGGTCATGGTCGGCGTCGTGCTCGACCGCTCGACGCCGGAAAGCTTTGCGAGCTTCGAGCAGGCGGTGGCGAAGCTCAAATGCGTGCTCGACTGCCACCTCGTCGCCGGCGATTTCGACTACTTCCTCAAGATCCGCGCCGGCGACGTCGACGACTTCAAGCGCATCCATGGCGATCAACTGATCGCGCTGCCCGGCGTGCGGCAGACCCGCACCTTCTTCGTCATGAAGGAGGTGGTGGACAATGCGGCGCTGGAGTTTTGAACCTGACGGGCCGGGCGCCGCGAGCCGCCAGATCGGCCGGCCTGCCCGAGAGAAGTAATCCCTTCATCCGACTTGATGGCCGGCGCAAACCGGCGCAGTCTCTCACTAAATCCCCGCGGGGG
Source organism: Bradyrhizobium sp. BRP56 (assembly GCF_020194035.1). NCBI lineage: Bacteria > Pseudomonadati > Pseudomonadota > Alphaproteobacteria > Hyphomicrobiales > Nitrobacteraceae > Bradyrhizobium > Bradyrhizobium sp. BRP56. The sequence continues at coordinate 64,791 of NZ_JADYVV010000041.1, read as the reverse complement.
GCGGGGGTCGCGCGCGGATGCGCGGGGGACATCATCCGCGGATGACAATCATGAACGCCACGGCGATCCGACTGGTCATTCCGTTGCTGGCACTTGCCGCCGGCGGCACGGCGGCGCTCGTCTTCGGCATCCGCCAAACCCAGCAAATCCTGGGCGGGAGCACGCCTTTGGCGGCGACGGCACCATCCGCGCCAGCGGCTCCGGCGCGAGACCAAAACAAGACCGCGCTGACAAAGGCGCAAACCGAGACCGCGGCCCTGGCCGACGTGCTGACAGGACCGGCGCCGGCACCGGGCGGCGACGCGGTGCCGGAGTTCGACGTCGTCAACATCGAGCCGACCGGCGAGACCGTTGTCGCCGGCCGGGCGCTACCGGGCACGACGGTGGAACTGCTGCGCAATGGCGAGGTGCACGATCGCGTCGTGGTGGACAAGTCCGGCCAGTTCGTCATGGTCCCGCGCCCGCTTCCGCCGGGAAACTATGACCTCACCCTGCGCATGACGCGCGACGGCAAGCAGGTGACCTCCAAACAAAGCGTGGCGGTGGCGCTCGAGGCTGCGACGAGGGAGCGGCCGATGGTGGCGCTGATGGCACCGGACAAACCGGTCCGCGTGCTGTCGCAACCTGCGGCCACGGCGCCGGCGGCTGGGAAAGTGGCCATCGAGGCCGTCGAGACCGAACCGGACGGCAAGCTCCATGTGAGCGGTCAGGCAGCTCCCGGCGCGACCGTCAGGCTCTATCTCAACGGCAGCTTGATCACGTCCGCGACAGCCGACGAGGCGGGGCACCTCTCGGTCACGATCAACAAGGGCGTGACCGCCGGCAACTATCAGGTGCGGCTTGACGACGTCGACCCCACCTCCGGCAAGGTCCGCGCGCGGGCCGAGGTGCCGTTCAACGTTCCGGACACGATGACGACCGCATCGATCGCGGCATCGCCAACCTCGCCCGGCCGTGCGGATGTGGCCAAACCGCAGCTCGCCGCGGCGGCAACCGCCACCGCATCCGATGTGAAGTCCCCCTCCGCCGTGATCGTGCCGAAGATCACCACGACCACCGTCGCCCGCGGCGACAGCCTGTGGCGGATCAGCCAGCGCGCATTCGGCGCCGGACAGCGCTACGCCGTGATCTATCGGGCCAACTCGCAGCAGATCCGCAATCCCAATTTGATCTATCCCGGCCAGGTCTTCGTCGTGCCGGCAAAGTGAGACCGGCCTTCCGCCAACGGTCACTTGCCGGGGGATTTCAGGAACGCCACGATCTTGGCGCGATCCTCCGCCGAGCGCACGCCGGTATACGGCTTCATGCCGTTGCCCGACACCACGGCATCGGGATCCTCGATGAAGCGCAGCAGCGTGCTCTCATCCCAGACGATGTCGGATGATTTCATCGCCTCCGAATAAGGGAAGTTCGCAACCGATCCGGCCTTGCGGCCGACGACATTGTGCAGGTTCGGGCCGACGCGGTTGTCGCCGTCCTTGACCGTATGGCAGGTGCGGCAGGAATTGTTGAACGCTTGCTCGCCGGACACGCCCGCATCCTGACCATGGGACGGCGATGACGCCAACGACACCAGTCCGCAAACGACGACGATGAATCCCGGCCGCATCGATCACTCCGTCGGCAATTGCGCCAGGCAAACGGGCGCGCGCGGCACCACGTCTCGGATGCCATGCCGTCAACGCAGAGGCGGCGTGAAAGGTCCGCTCGCGGCAGGCTTCACATCTGGCGCAGGTGCGTGCGCCGCACTAGATGTGCTGCCATGCCACACCCCGCCCTCGAGGATTTCGTCGCCGGCCACCAGCGCCTGTTTGTCCTGACCGGAGCCGGCTGCAGCACCAATTCCGGCATTCCCGATTACCGCGACAGCGACGGCAACTGGAAGCGGACGCGCCCGGTCACCATCCAGGCGTTCTTGGGCGAAGCGGCGACGCGGCAGCGCTATTGGGCGCGCAGCATGGTGGGCTGGCGGCGGTTCGGCCGGGCCGCGCCGAACGGCGCGCATCGCGCACTGGCCAAGCTCGAACAGCAGGGGCGCTGCGAGCTGCTGCTGACCCAGAATGTCGACCGCCTGCACCAGGCCGCCGGCAGCCAGCGGGTGATCGACCTACACGGCCGGCTCGACGTGGTGCGCTGCCTCGGCTGCGGCGCGACGATGCCGCGCGAACAATTCCAGGACGAACTGGCGCGACGAAACCCCGCCTGGCTCACGCTCGATGCCGCCGACGCACCCGACGGCGACGCCGATCTCGAGCAGGATTTCTCGTCGTTCGTGGTGCCGGCCTGCGAAGCCTGCGGCGACGTGCTGAAACCCGATGTGGTGTTCTTCGGCGAGAACGTGCCGCGCGATACGGTCGCGTCAGCGCAGGCGCATCTCGAGCAGGCCGACGCCGTGCTGGTGGTCGGCTCCTCGCTGATGGTCTATTCCGGCTTTCGCTTCGTCCGGATGGCAGAGCAGCGCGGCCTGCCGATTGCCGCCGTCAATCTCGGCCGCACCCGCGCCGACGAGCTGCTCACCCTCAAGATCGAGGATAGTTGCGAGAGCGCGCTGGCGTTCTTGCTGTAGGTCGCCTGTCTCTTCCCGTCATTGCGAGGAGCGATAGCGACGAAGCAATCCATCGAGCCTCCCATGCGGAAAAATGGATTGCTTCGCGGAGCCTGTCATCCGGCGGCGCTTCGCGCCGACCGGGTGGCTCGCAATGACGATGGGCCAGGTTATCGCACTACGCGCGGTGGCGCGGCGCCTTGGCCATCGGCATGTTGGCGTTCCAGTGCGTCCAGCTGACGCTGGCGAGGCTGCCGAGATCCGTCGCCAGTGGGCGACGGGTCCGGCGCTCGTACTCCGCGATGCAGCGGCCCGACTCGCCGATCTTGCGCTGCAATTCGTCGATCGTCATCTGCGTCGCGCGGCCGCAATTGGCCTTGCCGAGCTGATCGGCCTCGATCGCCCTCAACGCCGCCCGCAGCTTCTTGAGCTGCGCGCGCTGCCAGGCAATGTGACTATCGCTGTCTGCCGTCATGTGGCCGCCACCATCTTCGATCGTTGCACGCCATTGGGAACCTCGATGTCGACCTCGAGCATCGAGACGAACTTGCCACGGTCCATCCGGACCACGACCTTGTCGGGATCGACGTCGATATGTTTGGAAACCACGCTCAGGATTTCCGAGCGAAGTGTCTCCAGGAGATCTGGCGCGCCGGTCCGGCCACGCTCATGCGAAAGCAGGATCTGCAACCGCTCCCGCGCGACGGGCGCCGATGCGGCGCGGCCGCCGAACAGCCGCATTACGTTCATCATGCCGCCCTCCGTCGCAGTAGCCGATCCATCAGTCCCTTGCGTTGAACCGGCACGGTCATCTCCACCGCCTCGCCCATCAGGCGGCGCACCGCATCGGTATAGGCCCGCGCCGGCGCGCTGCTTGCTGCGTTCAGCGTGACCGGGCAGCCGACATTGGAGGCGCGCAGCACGTCCTGGCTTTCCGGGACGATGCCGAGCAAGGGAGTCGCAAGGATCTCCAGGATATCGTCGATCGAGAGCATCTCGCCGCGCGCCGCGCGGCCGGCATCATAGCGGGTGACCAGAAGATGCTTCTCGACGCGCTCGCCGCGCTCGGCGCGGACCGTCTTGGAATCGAGCATGCCGATGATGCGGTCGGAGTCGCGAACCGACGACACTTCCGGATTGGTGACGATGACGGCCTCGTCGGCGTAGCGCATCGCGAGCGTCGCGCCGCGCTCGATGCCGGCCGGGCTGTCGCACAGGATCCAGTCGAACTTGGTCTTGAGGTCGGCAATCACGTGCTTGACGCCCTCTTCGCTCAGCGCGTCCTTGTCGCGGGTCTGCGACGCCGGCAGCAGCCAGAGATTCTCCAGCCGCTTGTCGCGGATCAGCGCCTGCGGCAGCTTGGCGACGCCCTGCACCACGTTGATGAGGTCGAACACCACCCGCCGCTCCGCGCCCATCACGAGGTCGAGGTTGCGCAGGCCGACGTCGAAATCGATGACGACGACGTTCTGACCCATTTGCGCGAGCGCCGCGCCGAGCGCGGCGGTTGAGGTCGTTTTGCCGACCCCGCCCTTCCCAGACGTCACGACCAATACCTTGGCCATTCTCTCTCTCCTTGTGGTCGGTCAGTTCAATGGTGTAATGCGCAGCATTTCGCCCTCGAGCCACGCCTGGGCGGGCCGGTTGCGCAAGCTGTCGGCGATTTCTTCCGCAGTCTGGTAGTAGCCGTCGATCGCGAGCAGCTCGGCCTCGATCCTCTGGCAGAAGATGCGGGCCGCCGAATTGCCGTTGATGCCGGCCATCGCCCGGCCGCGCAGCGTGCCGTAGACATGGATCGAGCCGCCGGCGACGATCTCGGCGCCGGAGCCGACCGAACCGAGCACGGTGACGTCGCCCTCGGCGAACACGATCGACTGGCCGGAACGAACCGGGCTCTCCAGCAGCAGCGACGGCAACTTGGTCTTGTCCTTGTCCTTGTTTTTTTCCTGCACCTGCGGCTTCTGCGGCTCGACATGGGTGATCGCGCAGGCCCGGCCGCCGGTCAGAAGCGGCGGCATGTTGGCGCCGAGCTTCGATTCGTCGACGCCCTCGATGCCGAGGATGCGGATGTTGCGCTCGCCGAGGCTGCCGATCAGATGCGCGATCGCGGTCTGGCTGAGATCGACCGCCGAGAGGTCGAGCACGATGGGCTTTCCGGTGAAGAAGCCCGGCGACTTCGCCAGCGTCGCGTCGATCTCGGCCAGCCAGGACACCACAGGCACGACCGGCGAGAAAACGAACGCAACGTAGGAACGGCCGCGCATGCGGACCTGCTGACGTGCGACCTGTTGAGTTGCGTCCATCGCCCCTGACTCGGTTGTCTTGTCGAATGGTTAACAATCGGACCGCATGGTTAATCAAAGGTTAACGCGGTCAGGGTTTTCACCGATTTGGACAGCGCTCGCCCGGGGACCTCGAAACGCGCTTTGGCGCTTCAACAGGCGTGGAATTGGGGGAGATACAGCCGCGTTTTTGAGCTGGATCAATTTTCTTCGCGCCAGACGGGGCTATCATTCCGGCAAGCGTTTACAGACCACGTCATGACCCACTCCAGCTGGATTGAGATCCTGCGGTGCCCGAAATGCCGACGCACGGGCCACGCTGAGCTGTCCGAGGTCGCCCCGCTTCGCAACCGAATTGTTCGGGTTTCGGAGGAATTCGAAGTTCGCGCCGACGAGCGCGGCGACGATTTCCAGTGCCGAGCTTGCAAGCTGCCCGCCCTGCCATGACAGCAGATGCCTTGACGCGCATCCGCCAATCACGCCGAAAATCATCGTTGTAGCTATTCCGCCTTGATATTCGCCGACTTGACGATCGGCCACCATTTCTCGACCTCGGCGACTGCCTCAGGTCGATCACCCGGACGAGGTCGACGCCGCAATCAAACTCCACCTGCGGGAGTTCGCGCCAACGGCGTGAGGCGTATCACCCGCCGGCAAGCGCGACCTGGCGGCGGCGCGATCTATTTTAGTCTAGGAGGATTGGCCCGCCGAAGACCCGCGACGTCGTCGCGGGCCTTCCGGGAACGGCTATGCCGATCAGTGGACCGAGCGGTCGGTGCGGGCAGCGGCCCGCGCGGTCGTCATCTTGTTGCGGGGCGTCAGAACGCTGAGCTGATGCGGCGTCGCCGACGTCGTCGCCACCGGCGCTTGCTCGCGGGCATTGGCGGCGCCGATCACGCCGGCCTGCACCGCCGAGATCGGCAGGCCCGCAGCCTCATAGGTCGGAAGTTCCGCAGCGGACGCGGCGGTTGCGATCGCGAGAGCGGCGGCAAGGGTGGAGAGGGAAATCTTGATCACGGAAGGCTCCTCAATGGCACGTGAGAAGCAGAGTTAGTCAGGTATTATTGCAATGCAATATCAATATTGCCGCACCGCACAAATAATTGATCGCCGGCGCGCTTGGCGAGTACCGGGGGCCGTCGCGAAATACTGCTTGCCGGCTTCGGGTGTCAGGTATTGCCGCACGCTTCCCTGACCAGATCTCGGCGCGTCCGGTGGTCCGCAGCCGTTTCCCGCTGGTCGGCCGCCTGCCTCAGCTTCTGTAATGGCGTGATTGTATTCGCGGTGACGAGCGGCGCTCTCTGCTTCCCGCCGGCCGCTTGCCATTGTCTCGAAATCACGATGACCGAATCGCTGGCTCATTGCCGACAAGCCAACACGAATTCGGCTGGTCTCCTCTGTCGACCCGATGCGTCGCTCGACCTTCCGAACCGATGATGGTGCAGGTCCACGTCGGGGTACCCAACAATGATGATCCGCCCTCCTAGAATAGCGGCTTGCCGTCCGCCTCACCGTGGTGCGATGACACCTCTTTGATGCGTCGAGCTCGTCGCAGTCGTCGGAATGTTCGCCTCGTCCGGAGACATCAATGCCGCGGTATTTTTTTCATATCCACGGCGGCCATTCAGTGCTCGATGATGTCGGCCTGGATCTTCCCGACATTTTCGCCGCACGGACGACGGCGATTGAACTGAGCGGCGAGATACTCAAGCACGACGTGACGGAGCCATTCTTGCGTCATCTTCGCTGGCATGTCGAAATCAGCGACAGCCCCGAGCCGGGCGGCCAGTCACTGTTCGTCCTTCAGTTTTCCATTGCGGCATGAATCGCAGCGCTCGCCTGCGGCGCCTCGTGGCCATCTTAAAACTTCGCGATCGAGCGAAGCGTGCAAGCTTGATGTCCAGGAGGAGTACTCTGAAAGCCCCGGAGACACGCTGAGCGAAAGCTGCAATTCCCGTCCATTGTGGACGGACCAATCGCCGGCTTGCTTTGGCTCGCAGAAACCAATCACGACTCCACAATGGAGAAGACGCTTCGCCGAAGCGCTTTCAGATATCACCGCCTGGTGTCTCGAATTTGTATTCGCGCCTAGACCTGACCTCGGAGGTCCCGCATGACAGCAAGGCACATCTGGTACGTCTCCTTCATTGATCAACGCGATGCTCCGCCCGACAGGCACGCACGAAGGACTGCGACATTCGTATCCGAACAGGATGCGAAGCAGTTCACAAGGAAACTGGCGGAGGACCAGCGCATCGAGAGACTTTCAGCTGGAACGATCAACCCGTACCGGCCCAAACGAGTCATCGGATCCAGAGACATTGGCCAGTGGCTTGGCAAAACCTAGCCCGCCATGGTGATCGGCAGTTGAGCTTGCCCCCATCGTGCAACGACGATCCATCTTTTTAAGACGACCACGCCTGACACGCCTGAAGAATAGTTGCGAATGCGAATGATGAAACCAGGTTACTGCGCTCTTGCGGAACCACAAGGGATGACGCAAACCGTATTCCGATGCTTGGCCTGGGGTTTGATCCTAGGCCTCTTCATCGTCACCGATACACCGCTGGCATTCCGTCCGCACACGTTGATATCGGCGAACATCGATCGTTTTGCAGCTCTGTTCATTATCGGGGTCGCCTTTTCGCTCGCCTATCCGAAGCACGTGCTGCAAATCCTGCTCGTCCTTCTCGCTATAGTCGTCGGCTTCGAGCTCATCCAAAGACTGCTCCCCGACAGACATGGATACGTAAAGGACATGTTCGTCAAAGGCGCCGGCTGCTGTGCAGGCGTTTTCATCGCAACTGCCTTGCGACGCTCGTTTTCTGTAATCTCCAGGCGTACAGACAGCCCGTTGGCCTAGCGGGGATGATCATCGCGCACGAAGCTCGATGAAAAACGCCGGTCCGTCGCCGCTATTCGACGGATGGAGACCCGGTCGGCCCGGAATATGAGACGGCAAGCGTAGCAAGGACGGTCCTGTTGCTGATCTCGAGCTTGCGGAAGATGTGGTGCAGATGAACCTTGATGGTACCGTCGGCCACCTTCAGACGGCGGCCAATCTCCTTGTTCGACAAGCCCTCCGACACCAAACGCATGATCTGACGCTCGCGGTCCGTCAGCACCGCAAGATATTTCTCCGGGATCGTCGTTTGCGCATAAGGGATGGCTTCTTCGTACGAGGGCGGAGGCAACGTCTTCTGGCCGTCGGCGACTTGCCGCAACGTCTGCAAGAGCGTTTCGGGCTCCTCCTCGCTCAGAAGAACACCGCAAGCTCCCGCTGCTGCGAGCATGGCGAGATCGCGATCCTCAACCGAGGCGGCAAGAAACACGAGCCGCACACCAAGCGCCCCGGAATTTGCGACCTCGAGCATGGCCTGCCCAGAAATGTCAGGCATCGACATGTCCAGAATGGCGATGTCGGGCGCGAGGCTCTGTATTGCCTTGAAGCAGCTCGCAATATCATTGCAGCGAGCAACAACTTTGAAATCACGCTCTGCTTCGAGCAGGCAGTTCAGACCCAATAAAACGACTGGATATCTACTGGCAATGACTACACGACTGAAATGCATTTCCGATCAACCCTCAGTCCCCCTCAGTTCAGATCGGCGCCCATGTCATTAATAAGTTACTCCAATATGAGACATTTCAGTAAGGTTTTGTTGTCGCTTGGTCCCGTGAATCTACCGCCTGGAGCGCGCCGACAAACATGATTTCACAACGCGTAATCGCAGCGTCGATCCGACACACCCTCAGCGCGTACCTGTCGACCAGGACCGAGAGACCACCCTTGTCGGTTTGGCGGCCCCAAATGCCTATAACCAACGGTATATAGGGATATTGGGGATTAGCATCTAACATTCTTAAATATTTTGAGAGTGGGTTAAGCGCTTTTCGTCCCAGGTTTGTTCTATCGACCGAATCTGAGGAAGCTTGTTTTTACGTCGTTCTTTTCAGCTGGGCGGGCCACCAAAAATGAACCGGGTTCAACCCTTCAACCGCTTGTATCATTGTAGCGTCCGGGAGAGTTTCCATGAGACGACGATATCCTTTTGCCATTGCACTGGTTGGTGAAAATAGTCTTCGCAAAGAAGGCCTTGCAAGAATTCTAAATTCGGAGAATTTCGTCCTAACCTCGATATACGACGCCGATGATTGGCCCAGCGACGAGGCGCTTCAGAAAGCCCCCGCGAGTCCGTCATTGTTCCTCATCGTTCATAGTGGCGATGATTTTCGCCTGACAGTCGAGCAAATCGACTCGTTCAAGCGCCGTCACGCGGATGCACGTGTCGCAGTTGTCGCGGATCACTTTCATCTGAATGATCTGGTCGCCGCATTCCGAGCCGGCGCCACCGGATATTTCATCGACGTGATGAACTGCGACGCGTTCATCAAGTCCATCGAACTCGTCATGATGGGTGGGACGGTATTCCCGCCGGCATTTTTGGAGTCCGCTCTCGATACCGAGAAACGCGAGGTGGACGATGCTCCTGTACCCAGCGATGACGATCATGCCGTCGCAACGGCAGATGACACGCTGGCTCAGCAACTTTCGCCGCGGGAAGTTTCAATTGTGCAGTGCCTGATTGAAGGCGATTCCAACAAGTGCATTGCGCGCAAGATCAAGATTGCCGAAGCCACGGTGAAGGTTCACATCAAGGCGATCCTTCGCAAGATCCGGGTTCAAAACAGAACGCAGGCAGCAATCTGGGGATTGAACCATCGATCTGCGGCTTGGTCGAGAAACGGCAGTTCGGCGCATCAGATCGTTGACGTAACCGAGCGGCTCCTCCCACCCGGCCGGGAAATTCCCAAGATCGCGAGAGCGGGCCGGCCGGCGCCACTTGGCGCGATCGACCATGCGGAGAACTACTTCGAAGTCTCCCTCGCCAACGGCCATACCCGCAAGGACATGAGCTCCAAAGCCGACGGGGCGATCCGACTGCGGAAATAGCTGAGACTCGTCCGGTCTGGCGCATCGGCATCACCGCGCGGGATGATTTCCCGCGCGCGGCGAGCATTGACCACGCAGACGCGAAACGGAAGCGGAAATGATCTTGTTGACCGGCGGTGCCGGCTATATCGGATCCCACATCGCCGTCGCGCTACTCGACGCCGGGCTCGATGTCGTCGCGGTCGACAATCTTTCCAACAGCAACAGCACCTCCCTCGAACGGATACGAGCCATCTGCGGGCGATCGGTCATTTTCCGGCATGCCGATATCCGCAATGAAGAGGCGATCTACCAGATCCTGCGCGCCCACGACGTGACCGCGGTCATTCATCTCGCCGGCCTCAAGGCGGTGGGCGAGTCCGGCGCTCAACCCATCACCTATTACGACAACAACGTCGTGGGAACGATGCGGCTCGTGTCGGCCATGACGCGAGCATCCGTCAAGACGCTGGTCTTCAGTTCATCCGCAACCGTTTACGGGACACCCGCGTACCTGCCGCTGGACGAGAAGCATCCTGTCGCACCGATCAATCCGTACGGCCGCACAAAATACTTCATCGAAGAAATACTGAAGGATCTTCATGAGTCCGACAAGGATTGGCGGATTGCCATCTTGCGCTACTTCAATCCGGTTGGCGCCCACGAAAGCGGGCTGATCGGAGAAGATCCTCTGGATGTGCCGAACAATCTGCTGCCGATTGTCGCACAAGTGGCGATCGGACGGCGTCCGAAGGTGCATGTTTGGGGAGACGACTATGACACTCCGGACGGCACCGGGATCCGTGACTTCATTCACGTTGTCGATCTTGCATCCGGACATCTGAGCGCCCTGAGCCAACTGAGACAGCCCGGCCTTCTTACGGTCAATCTCGGAACGGGAAACGGCAGTAGCGTCATGGACGTGATCCGGACATTCAAGGAAGTGAGTGGCCGGCCCGTGCCGTATGTGATCGACCAACGCAGGGTCGGTGACGTCGCAATCTGCTATGCCGATCCAACTCTCGCGAAGAACCTGTTGGGCTGGACATCAACGCGATCGCTGACACAGATGTGTGCCGACCATTGGCATTTTCAGATGAAGAACCCGAATGGCTATCGCGGCGCGTAGTCGGCGAGAGCCATCTGCGTCTTCGAGAATTTCTGGCTTGTTCGAGGCCTGCTCAATCCCGCGCAAGCCAGATGACTGCTCTCGTCGGCAAGCTCAAGTCGCGCCGCCGCCTGGTTACGCCGCCACTCAGCAATGGTCGCGATCGGCAGGATGGCAGGATGACGCACCGACTATTGGCTAATCCTTAATTGCTGCCATCACTTGCTGTACAGCAAGGCATCGTCGGGAGCGGCGCGCTATGGTTGTGCGAGCCGACTTACGTTGTTCAAGGTAGGACGGAATGCTTCTGGACAACGAGACGCCTGGCGCCACCATGTGTTCCGAGAGCTTCCGCGCGCGCGACCATGGGGCGTCGGAAGCCCGGCTCACAATAGCCCAGGTCATCGCTCGAACTGCCAGTCGGTTTCCGAACCAGCCGGCGATCGTCTCGAGCGCTTTCGAGCCTCTGACATACAACGGTCTTGAACGCCAGTTGAACGCAATCCGCCGGCGGCTGCGCCTGGCCGGCTTCGATTGCAATACCCGGATCGGGGTCTTGATGCCGAACGGCCCGGAGGCGGTTCTCGCCATCGTGGCAGTCGCCTGTTGTAGTGTCGCGGTGCCCCTCGACCCACGCCTCTCCCAGCCTGAAATCGAGCAGCGTCTCGACATGCTGAACTTGAGCGCCCTCGTTGTGCTGCAGGGCAGTGCCCCTGAAGCTCGCCAGGCCGCAGCCCGCAGAACGCTTGCCATCATAGAAGCCGCTCCGGTCGGACAGGGCCAGCTTGGACTCGAGATCGCCGTGCAAGTTGCCGGCTCCCCTGCCATCGACGCCGAGCCGGATCCGCGCTCCCCCGCCTTCATTCTGCAGACGTCGGGCACGACCGCGCAGCCGAAGCTCATTCCGTTCAGCCATGACAATATGCTGGCGGCGGCCGAACGCCTTCAGGCCTGGTTCGGCCTCACGTCCCGGGACCGATGCCTGAGCGTGTCGCCCCCCTACTATTCTCATGGGCTCAAAGTGACGGTCTTCACGCCGTTGCTGACGGGCGGCAGCATTGCGATCCCAGCGAACAGTGCCGTCGTCGCACTCGATGAGTGGTTCGATGTCCTGCGGCCGACCTGGTACTCGGCAGGCCCGACGCTTCACACCACGGTGCTCGACAAGGCGCAAAGTCTCGAGAATGCACGGGCGGCGCACACTTTGCGGTTCGCCATGTCGGGCGGCTCGCCGCTCCCGAGGGCCGTGCAGGACGACCTGCAACACGCTCTCGGCGTGCCGGTGCTGGAGCATTACGGCTCCAGCGAGGCGGCCCAGATCGCCGCCAACCAGCTGCCGCCCGGTCCGAACAGGCCGGGCACCTGCGGAAGACCCTGGCCCGATACCGTGGCCATCGTTGGTGAGGATGGACATCCCTTGGCAGCCGGCGAGCGCGGAGAGATCTGGATTCGTGGACCGACCGTGACGTCGGGCTATCTCGATGCGCCGGAACTCAATCAAGCCGCTTTCACGAAGGGTTGGTTTCGCACCGGCGATATCGGCAGCCTCGACGAAGACGGCTTCCTTTCGCTGCACGGCCGCCTGAGCGAGCTGATCAATCGCGGCGGTGAGAAGGTTTCTCCCGCCGAGATCGAAGCCGCGCTATTGCGACATTCGGCGATCGCCGAAGCTGCGGCCTTCGCGATCTCGCATCCGCGCCTGGGCGAGGACGTCGCAGTCGCCATCGTCCCTCATCGCGGCGCGCAGGCGAGCGCTGCGGAGCTTCGCCTGTTCCTGCAACGCGAGCTGGCCTCGTTCAAGATTCCGAGACGCATTCTGACGCTCGACCATCTGCCGAAGGGGGTGACGGGAAAGATTCAGCGGCGACGTCTGCGCGAGTTGGTCGACCGGCCACGGGGGCACCAGGCGACGATGCCGGCGCCCGTCGCGAACGGGCCGTTGGATTTGGAAGCCGAGTTGCTGACCCTCTGGCGCAGGCTGCTCAAGAACCAGGCCGTGACCGTTGACGATGATTTTTTTGCCAGCGGCGGAGACTCGCTTCTCGCGGTGGAGATGCTGATCGAGGTCGAGCGGCTCGTCGGCTATCCCGTGCCGGAAACCATCATGTTCGGGGCAGAAACCGTCCGGCAATTTGCCGCAAGGGTTTCCACACCAACGGACACGTGGACGACGCCGTTCTTCCAGCCCCATGGGCCTGGCACGCGGTCTCCGCTGTACTTCTTCAACGGCGACCTTGTCAGCGGCCACGCGAGTCTTCGGCGGGTGGTAGAGCTTCTGGGGCCGGATTATCCGATCATCTCGATCAATCCCCACGGTCTTCATGGGGAGCCGATTCCGGGCTCGATCGAGGCGATGGCCGCCGACCGCCTGCCGTTCATCCTGGCAAGGCAAGCGCGCGGACCCTTTCTTTTGGGCGGCAAGTGCAATGGCGCCATGGTGGCGTTCGAAGTGGCCCGCCAGTTGACGGCAGCCGGCCACACGGTTGATTTGGTTACGATGGTGGACCCGCCGACCGTTAGTGCCCGTCCGATGCCACGGGCGATCCTGGGCCTGCTGAAGCCGCTGGTTTCGCCTTATCTCTTGCGTTGGACCTTCGAGCAAATGGTGAGACTGGAGCGACACCTGAAGCTCCCGGTGAACAAACAGCCTGCGATCGCCAAGGTCGCAATTCCAACGGCGTTGTGGGACGCTCATTCAATCGCAATGGCGCGGTATTGTCCGGCGCCGCTCGAGATCCCGGTGGCCTTTTACGCGGCCGACCACGATGGCCGAGCGTGGCGGCATCTCAGCCCTCAACTGGAATTGATACAGGTGCCTGGCGGACATCCGGGCTGCCTGTTGATCGGTGCGGAACTGCTCGTGGATCACCTGCGGCGGAGATTTGAAAAACTCGCCTCGGGATCGAGCGCCACGTGAGAAATCGGACGTCAGCCATGACTTGCCCAGATGAGCGGGCGGAGGATCGCGGCCGTCGGACGCCGAAGGCAGGAGCGCGCTGCATCAGCCTTGAACCCGGTCGATCACAGCTTCACCTCGGCACAGTTGCTGCGCTGGCACAAGCAGCTACCGTGGGTAATCAGAAAGGGTCCGCACCTCGATCGAATTCCGGATATAGTTGCCGTTATCGGCCTCCGCCGAGACAACGGTCAGAGACGCCCAACCAGGACGTGTCTGCCAGAGGGATATCCGCGCGTGACGAGCCATCCATCATCGGATCTTGCGCGAACATTGCAGCTCGATCCTTCGGTATTCCCGTCACATCGCGCATTCAGCCCTCCGGCGTTGGAACGGGAAAGCATGCCTGAGACGGTCACTGATGTCAGCCTGGATGCCCTGGAAAGCATTGCGTGGCTTGAATCCTCATGGAAGGAGCTCGAAGCGCGAGTGACTCACTCGTTCTTCCTGTCCTGGCTCTGGATCGGCACTTGGCTGCGGCATATCCCGGATGGCGCGCGACCACACGTCCTCGTGGCTCGGTCATCAGGCAAGATCGTTGGCCTGGCGATTATTTGCCGGCGGAGGGCGTGGAGTCTCGGGCCGCATGCGCGGACGCGCTGGCTGCTCAATGAAACGGGAGATACTCGCTTCGACCGATTGTTCATCGAGTACAACGGTATTCTTGCAGAGCAATCCGATGCCATCATATCGGCAGGCCTCAATGCGTTGACGTCCCGCCTGCGCCGCTCGGATCAGTTGGTGCTCTCCGGAATTGATCCGGACCTTGAGGCGACCGCCAGTCGCGCCGCAGGCCGGGCCGGGCTCGTGACCGAGGTGAAGAAGGCTGATGCGGCATTGTGGGTCGATTTTGCCCCGGTCCGCCAGCGCGGGGGGGATTATCGCGCTACATTGGGCCGCAGCACGCGCCAGGCCGTGAGCCGTGCCATGCGGCTGTATGCCGAACGCGGCCCAGTTGAACTCCGCATCATGGAAACGACGACGGAGGCCCTCGCCGCGTTCGATCTGCTGAGCGACTTTCATCGGTCGCGATGGGGACGCAGGGGAGCCTTCGCCAATCCCGGCTTCCGTCCGTTTCACGAGGACCTCATTGCGCACGGCGTTCCCACGGGGGCCGTTCGCATCTCACGGACGCTGGTGGGGAACGAGACAATTGGGGTGGTGTACAATTTCGTGCACGACGGCCGTGTCCTGAACTACCAGAGCGGCTTTCTCTATGAGAGCGACAGCCGGCTCAAGCCCGGGCTCGTCAGCCATGTGCTGGCTATCGAGGACAGCATTTCACGCGGGGAAAGCGGCTACGACTTCCTGGCTGGTGGCGGCGGGCACAAGTCCCATCTGGCCAATCGGGAGCAAGCCATGACGTGGATCGCTGTAGGCAAAGACAGTCCAGAGCGCCACATCGAGGCCAAGCTGCGCAGCGCCAAGCGGATGCTGCGAACCATTGCGACGAATCTTCCGAAAAAGACCGCGGCTCTGTATTCCGTATTCGGGACTAGTTCCTAGTCGATCGGTTTGGGCTCTTTGGCGAGAACCAACGTCTGGGTTGGCGATGTCGGTGCTGCCCCCCTTCTGACTGCTGGCTGGGGCAGGCGCTTACGCCTGGACTGCATCCATTGACAGTTTAGCGGCCCAATTCCCCTAGGAATATTCCCCGCTTGCGCTCTTGGCGGAAGGACGCGGCGCTTTACTACCAGGTCACTCAACTCAAGCAGTCCGATCCGGGGGCCTGATGGGAACTGGCAAAAAATGGGTAATTACGATGGTCCATTGAGCCATGGCGGTGCGCGATTAAAATTTCAATCAGCAGTCCGCTCGAATGCCCATCGCAATACCGTTCGCAACCTACCGGCGGCAATCCGGATCGAGGCTAATAGAAAGCAAGTTGTGATGGCTTTTCGCACAGGTGCCTGTCAACAGAGCGAGTGGGAAAATAGTCGTTCCTTTGACGGGCAAGGCTATCGCAGACTTGAACGCGGGACTCGCGGAGCCGGCACCGCCCCTTCGAGCTTTCTGGACAAAGCAGTTGAGCTGAGACCCGGGGTCATCACGCCGGTTCTCAAGCATGATGGTCTGGAGGTCCTGGCATTCATGCTCCATGTGGAGCAGGACGCCATCCGGGAGCTAAGCGCTTGCCTCAACGAGGAAGAACATCGGCGCGCCGCGGGATTGAGATTGGAGCGCGATCGCCGCCGCTTCATTGTTAGCCGCGGGCAGCTGCGCCAGGTCCTCGCTTCCAGACTGGGAATTTCGCCCTCGGAGATCGAGCTGGAATATGGCCGGCTGGGCAAACCCCACCTCTCCCGCCGCATGCCCGCCCGCGACTTGCGCTTCAGCGTCTCGCGATCTGGAGAAGTAGCGGTTATCGCCCTCTCGATCAGGCAAGAGGTCGGCGTGGACATCGAGGCAATCCTCCCTGTGCCCGAAGCGGACGAGATCGCAGCGCTCTGCCTTTCCACCTCCGAATACGAGTCCTTCGCCGCCCTCGATCCGAAAGACCGGCTGGAAGGCTTCCTCCAGCGCTGGACCCGGCTGGAGGCTGTCTCCAAGGCGCTGGGGTGTGGCTTGGGACAGCCGATTTCCTGGGATGAAAGGGATTGGGCTGTCCGAAGCTTCGTACCGCAACCTGGATATGTTGGGAGCGTAGTCGTCCGGAAATGAACTGTCATCCGGAGTCGAAGTTGCCGCGATGGCGCACGGAACAGGAAATGTCAGTTTCATCGATGAAAAGCCCGATGTCAGCGCATGTGATGCAGTTTTCGGAGCTGCTCGCAGACCTCGCGGTCAAGGACATCAAGGTCTGGGTGGATGGCGACCGGCTGCGCTGCAACGCCCCGGCCGGCGCGCTGACGGCGGAGCTTCGCGATCAGTTGCAGGGGCGGAAGGGCGAGATCATCGCGTTTCTGAACATGGCCACGGCCGCGGCCAAGCAACCGTCTGCAATCGTTCCCTTGCAGTCTCGCGGCACACGTATACCCATTTACGCCGTACCCGGTCATGTCGGGGCACCGTCCTCATTTCTGGACCTCTCGAAGCACCTGGGCGGCGATCAACCGTTCTACGCCCTCCAACCGCCTGGCTTCGATGGGCAGAGCGAGCCGATGGACCGCGTCGAAGATATCGCCGAGTACTTCGCCCGCCAGATCGTCGAATATCAGCCGACCGGTCCGTACATCATCGTCGGCTATTGCTCGGGCGCTCCAACAGCTTTTGAACTGGCGAAAATCCTGGGACAGCGCGAGTCCGAGGTCTCATGCGTTGCGCTGTTTGGCCCGCTTCACCCCACCACCTATGGGGAATGGCCGCGCCGGCTGTATTTTATTGCCAGGGGCAAGGCGGAATCGTTCCTGCATGAGACAGCGAAGCTGCCGACATTCGGCGCCCGTCTCCGATATTTCGGCAGTCGTCTGCGCGAGCACGTCCGTGCCCTCGCACCCCTCATTGGCAAGAGCAAAGAGCCTGTCGCGACAGATCCGGTGTTGGCGAGCAGGGCTCTGCTCAAATCCACGGCGATCGCGGCCTTTCAGCGGTACATTCCCACTCCGTATTCGGGTCGGGTTTGCATAATCCTTCCCAACAAAGCCTGGCTGCGATCGGGTGCCGCGCCACACCGATGGCTACGAGTAGTGCCGCATGCCGAATTTTACTTCGGGCCCGATGACTGCAACGAAGCCTCGATGCTCATGGAACCTGACGCACCTGCGATTGCTGACCTCTATCGCCAGGCAACCCAGAAGCAGAACGATTGACGTGAGTTTCTTTTTTGGTTTTCCCGACGGGAGCGTATTTCATGAACGAAGTCCTACCTACCGCGCCGGAGGGCGTAGCGCTTCCCCTGCTGAAAGATTCCGATCATCAGGCGCTGGTTGTCGATTACAACGCTACGGCGGCACGCTATCCGTCGGACAGGACGATCATCGATCTCTTCCGCGACCAGGCGACGCATAGTCCCGACGCTGAAGCGATCCGCTTTGGCGATGCAACGCTGACCTACCGGCAGCTCGACGAACGCTCCAACCAGATGGCCGCGTATTTGAGCTCGACCGGCGTGGGCCCGGGCCGGATTGCCGTTGTCTTCATGGAGCATTCCATTGAAGTCGTCGTTGCGATCCTGGGCGTGCTGAAGTCCGGCGCGGCCTATGTGCCGGTGGATGCGGCAACGCCGAAGGGGCGTATCACAACAATCCTGCAGGACATTTCCAACGGAACCGACGGGCGGGCGCCCGTGGCGATCACCCAGTCGCGCCTGCGTTCGGGCATTGCCCCGAACCTTGCCGACATTTTCGTGCTCGACGCCGATCTCGATTCGATATCGAATCAGCCGGCCTCGGCCCGACCGTCCGCTGCCACGCCGGACGACGCGGCCTATATCATCTTCACCTCCGGCTCGACCGGCACGCCCAAGGGCGTCGAGATCGAGCACCGAAGCCTGGTGAACTACATCTGGTGGGCCGCCCGGGTGTACAGTTCCGGCGAAAGTCTCGCATGGCCCCTTTTCTCCTCCCTCGCATTTGACCTGACCGTCACAACGCTCTTTACGCCACTCATCACCGGCGGCCGCATCGTGGTCTATCTTGGTGATCCCGGAGTGCAGAGCATGGTCGTGCTCAAGGTGATCGACGGCAACGCAGTGGACATCATCAAGCTGACGCCGGCGCATCTCGCGATGATCCGCGACCGCAATCTTGAGACCACAAGACTGCGCAAATTCATCGTGGGGGGTGAAGACTTCAAGGCCGCGCTGGCTCGCGATATCACCAACGCTATTCCCCATCCTATCGAGATCTACAACGAGTATGGACCAACCGAAGCCACGGTGGGCTGCATGATTCACCGTTTCGACACCGATCGGGATCAATCCGCATCGGTGCCGATCGGCGTTCCGGCCGCGAATGCGGGAATCTACGTCCTCAGCATAGAATATCAGCCCACCGGCCCCGGAATCATCGGTGAGATGTTCATTGCCGGCGACGGTCTCGCGAGAGGCTATTTCAATCGCGCCGATCTGACCGACGAGCGTTTCCGCACGGTCACCGATCCCCGAGATGGGCGCTCGAAGCTGCGGCTCTATAAGACGGGCGATCTCGCCCGTTGGAACTCGGAAGGACACCTGGAATTTCTCGGCCGCGCCGATCATCAGGTGAAGGTTGGTGGCACCCGTATCGAGCTCGGCGAGATCGAAGCACGGCTTCTCAAGCACCCGGACGTTCACGAATGCGCCGTCGCCACCTCGATGACGAAAGCAGCGACACAAAAAATGGCCCAAATCGGCAATGGCGAACCGTCGACGCCCGAAGACGGCATCGCACGACTTGTGGCCTACTATGTTGCGTCGAAACCTCTGACCGTGGCGGACCTGCGCGCGCACCTCGCCGAAGAACTGCTGGAGTCCATGATTCCGACGCACTACGTTCGCCTCGAGCGGATGCCGCTCACGCCCAACGGCAAGATCGACCGCTCATCGCTTCCCGAGCCGACGGCGGAAAACATCCAGCCGGCGCAGGTCTTCGCCGCCCCCTCGACAGAGACCGAGAAGGCGCTGGCCGCTCTATGGTGTCAACTCCTGAAGCTCGAGTCGATCGGACGCCACGACAACTTCTTCGAACTGGGCGGGGAGTCGCTCCTGGTGGTGCGGGCGGTGTCGCGCATGCGAAAGATCTTCGGCGTCGACGTGCAGCTTCGCAACCTCTTTGAGCGGCCGACACTGGCCGAACTGGCGGAAGTCATCGACGGAATGCGCTGGGTGGCCGATTCCAATGCCCCTTCCCTCTCGGAGGGACCGAGAGAGGAGGTCGAACTCTAGCCGGAAGGCCTCCGCCTGGTCTTGGGCGGGGCAGGAGCCTTTGAGTCAGGCTCATAGCAGATCGGATGAAGATGATGGACAAAGCTTGGAAGGCGGCGCGAGAGCCGGAGCTGCCCTGGATGGCGGCGGAGTATGAGCTCTTGCGGGACCAGGTCCGCCGGTTCGTCAAGGAGGAAATCAAGCCCTGCGCGGATCACTGGGAAGAGAACGGGTTCATTCCCCGTTCGATCCTGCGCCGCATGGGCGAACTCGGTTTCTTCGGCATCCGCTACCCGGCTGAGTATGGTGGCGCCGAAATGGACGCTGTCGCGTCAACGGTCTTCGCCGAGGAGCTCGGGCGCTCGACCTATGGCGGCGCCGCCGACGCGATGCTCGTCCATGCCGACATGGCTTCCTCGTACGTCTTTCACGACGGGACCAAAGCCCAGCGGGCGCGCTGGATGCCGGGCATTATCAGCGGCGAGGTGATCACCGCGATCGCCATTACGGAGCCGGATGCGGGCTCCGACGTGAAAGCCATCCGCACGCGCGCGGTGCGAGATGGCGACTCTTACGTGCTCGACGGCACGAAGCTCTACATCACAAACGGCGTCCACGCGGATCTCTACTGCGTCGCGGCGAAGACTGATCCCTCGGCCGGAAGCAACGGGATCACGATGTTCCTCGTCGAGAAGGGAACGCCAGGCTTCAGCGTCGCGCGCGAGCTGGACAAGCTCGGCTGGCGCTCCTCCGACACGGCGGAACTTGTCTTCGACGGCTGCCGCATCCCGGCCGGGAACGTGCTCGGCGCGGAGGGACAAGGCTTCTACTCAATCATGCGCAACTTGCAGAACGAGCGCCTTGTCCTCGCCGCCATGGCGATAGGGATGGCCGAGGCAGCGATCGATATGACCCTCACCTACGTGAAAACCCGCCGGGCATTCGGGGGCGTCCTTTGGGACATGCAGGCGATCCGTCAGCGGCTTGCGATGCTTTCTGCGAAAGTGGAGGCAAGCCGCGGGTTTCTCTATGCCACCGCTTGGCGCATGGCGGCCGATGACGATTGCCTGCGCGAGATCTCGATGTTGAAGGCCATCTGCGGCGAACTCGTCAACGAGGTCGCGTATGATTGCGTGCAGTTCCACGGCGCCATGGGCGTCATGCGCGAGAGCGCGATCGAGCGCGTAGCGCGCGACGCCCGCGTCCTCTCCATCGCCGGCGGCGCGACCGAGGTGATGCTTGAGGTGGTCGCGTCGATGTCATGATCCTGATGCGGCGTTGAGGACGTCGCTCTGGCGTTGCTTGCAGAAAGGCCAAGTGCCGGCGCTTCGTGCGGCGGGCCGGGCTTTGAATGGTCTCGGCATCCGGGCCGGTCGCGGCGACCGACGCAGCATACGGCGCGCCGGATTCACCCACGAAATCCGGCAGGCGTCATTGCCGCCGAACACCGGGCGACGCTGTGTGGAATCCGAAATTCACTTGAAGGACGATTTCACTCCGCCGCTGCAACCCGTCCGCCCGATGGGGCCTTCGAACTGTTGAGGTTTTCAACTGACCGAACATGATCAATGGCTTGAACGTGGATGCCTTTCACTGCCCTTCCAGATGGGTCATTCATGCTCGCAAATTGCTGAGACCAGAGAAATGCCGTCGGCGTGGAGCAGGCGATCGAAGGACCGACGGGCACAGTCAGGCAGGCTGTCGGGTTGTTGAAAATGCCATCAAAGATGGTCCGGTAGAAATAGCCTTCCTTGGACGTCGGCGTTTGCCGCGGAAAGCGCTTGCTCGCCTCTGCGAGCATCTGATCCGAGACTTTATTCTCGGCTTGATGCTTCAAGCTTTCAATCCAGCTGTATCCTACCCCGTCGGAAAACTGCTCCTTTTGACGCCACAAGATCGCTTGCGGCAACAGATCGGTAAATGCTTCCCGCAATATGCCCTTCTCGATTTTCTCGCCAGGGCACATTTTCTCGGCGGGGTTTATCGACATTGCGTAGTCCAGGAATTCCTTGTCCAGGAAGGGCACACGGGCTTCGACCCCCCAAGCCGCCATTGCCTTGTTCGCGCGACAGCAATCATACTTGCTGAGCGCAAAGATCTTTCGGACAGTCTCGTCGTGGAATTCTTCTGCTGACGGCGCCATGTGGAAGTAGAGATAGCCGCCGAATACCTCGTCAGCGCCTTCTCCGGACAACACCATTTTGATGCCCATTGATTTGATTTTGCGCGCCATGAGATACATCGGCGTGCCGGCACGAATGGTGGTGACGTCAAAGGTCTCCAGGTGCCGGATCACGTCCGGCAATGCGTCCAATCCTTCCTGCACGGTAAAAACAATCTCATGATGGACCGTGCCGATGTGAGCCGCCACGTCTCGCGCATGCCTCATGTCAGGCGAGTTTTCGAGGCCGACCGAGAACGAGTGCAGCCTCGGCCACCATGCTTCCTCGGTTTCTCCCGACTCGATCCGCTTGAAGCGGTGGCGCGCCGCGAGCGCCGCGATAAGCGACGAGTCGAGCCCGCCGGAAATAAGCACCCCGTAAGGCACATCGCACATCATTTGCTGCTTGACCGCAGCTTCGAGCGAAGATCGGAGCTCCTGCAGGGATACCTTCCTGCTTGGAAGAGTATGTGCCCACTGTGGATCATACCACTTGACGAACTTTCCGGCTTTGGCGCTGTAATGATGTCCCGGAGGAAACTCCCGGATCGTCTCGCATACGCCATCGAGAGCTTTCATTTCGCTCGCGACGTAAGTCGTGCCGTCGCTGCCCCATCCGATGTAAAGCGGAACAATGCCGATGTGGTCTCGGGCGACGAAAAACTCGCCACTGCGCTCATCGAAGAGGGCAAATGCAAAAATGCCACTCAGCATATTGCACACGGCAGGGCCGTACTCGTCGTAGAGATACAGGATGATTTCGCAGTCGGACTTCGTTTTCCATGCGTGCGGCAGCTTCAGCGCCTCGCGCAAACCGACATGATTGTAGATCTCTCCGTTCACGGCCAAGGCGCGACCCGCGGTCACGTCGAGAAGGGGTTGAGCGCCGTGCTCCACGTCGACAATGGAAAGGCGCTCGTGCGCGAGCACTGCGCCGTCGCTGGAGTAAATGCCGCTCCAGTCTGGCCCGCGGTGCCTGACCGTCTTGGCCATCTCGAGTGCCCGGCTGCGCGCCGACTCAAGCGATTCTTTAAATCCAAAGATGCCAACGAAGCCGCACAAGGAGGTTGCCCCTTCTGTAAGTTCAGATCGCAGCGAAGCGGAACAGCGGATCGAGAACGGCAAAAGTCACAAAATATTCAAGGTTCAGATCAAGCGGAATTACCTTATGCCTATGCCTAAGCGGCGACACCGTCGCATAGGCTAAAAATATACGGACAAGCGGCATCAAACTCCGTGGCTGCTCGTGTCTTCTCGACGTGCCGATCCCGATCACTCTGCCGCTTCCGGCCTTGTCACCTGCTGTCACGCCGCGAGTCTGCCGCGGTCACGTCGGTCCGGCCCATCACGACCGGAACGTTTGAACTGCTCAGCTTTCGGGGGGCCGCGTCGGGACCATCCTGGTATCGCAGCGAGACCTCGATGGTGTCACCCGGCTGCAACTCGGCATCCTCGTTCACGACAATCCGTTCCGGCCCTTTCTCGCTCTTTCTAATAATAGCAATATCCGGCTTACTGCCGGCTCCCCGTGCGAGCTGCGATCGAACCATCGAAGTGTATTGAAGCTTCTCACCGACGCTCTGCAGTTTCTCGCGAATCTGATTGAGCTTTAAGCTGGTCTCTTGCAGCTCACGGAACAGATCAAGCTTCCGCTGATCGTCGAGCTTTGCCAACCGTCTGGCGTACTCGTCCTGCAGTTTCTTGACCTGGAGCAATTGCGCAGAGGTCTGCAGCCTCCGGGTCGCCGACAGCAGAACCGCGCGACGCGCATCCGTCACGCGAGGGCTGATCAACGATCCCTTGCCGAACAGGTCGGTCGCTTTCTGAAGATCCTCGACGTCGGACTGAAGTCCCTCTTCATCTTTCTTTTGCTGCTCCGACAGCACGCGGACCTCGTCGTCTCCCTGCCGAACGCTGCGCTGCAAGTACGCCTTTTCCTGCTGATAGTCGCTCTGCTTCGTCTTCAGATATTCGGCTTCCGCATTGACGATTTCCGAAACCGCCGACCGGGCTATCGGCAGGTCGGCAAGAGACGCGCTTGGATTGATCTGCGTCCCCTCCCCGAGCTCGCTCTTGATGCGCCACATCCGCGCCTGTTCCTTGGCGAGTTCTGTCCAGAGCGAACCATACTCGCTTCTCAGGTCGGCCGACTCGAGATACGGATTGTTCATCCTGATATGCATGATGTCGTAGCCACCCGCCATGGCGATGAGCTGGCGCGCGGTGCTCGCCGGACGATAAGGGTACTCTCCCGGCTTCGACACGTCCCCGTTGACATAAACAGGCCTGTACTCGGCAACGATCGCCGTGACCTGATCTGCATCTATCACGACCACGACCTCGCGGCCGTCTACGGTCCTCTGTCGAAAGACCTTGCTCGTCATTGCGGCCCCGACCTTGGCCCGAATCTCTTGCAACGGCAGGCCGGCGACCGGGACCATCCCGACCAGCGGCAACGAGATATTGCCATCTACCTGGACGGGCGCGCGCTGCCGCAGCTCCGGCACGCCGGCCACCGCGACCTCCAGAACATCTCCGACGCTCACTCGATATTCGGCTTTCGCCTGCGCGGAAATCGTCAGGCCAACAGCCACCAGGCCCCACCTGACGCAACGGCCTGGTTGACCGCGACGGTTGTCAAGACGGAGGAAATTACGCAGCTTGGCGTTCGGCATGGCGTGCTCGATGGCTCGGTCTCACGGATTGATCGACAATCTAATCCCGCAGCGCCTCGGCTCAACTGACCATCGTAGTTACTCCCGGCTACCCATTTATTGCCAATCCGCCTCCTGACCCGAATGCTATGTTTTTGTCAGGGGGACGGACTGCGTGACGGACTGCTTGGGAGTAACCGGTGAGTTATGCGTTTTTCACCAATTCGCCGGCCCCTACCGAGCGTTCGGCGCATTCGGTCACTGGCCGCAAGGCAATTGCGGCTGACCTTGGCAAGAACAGACTGGCCGCCTTGCTGGTACTGGCGGCAGCCGCCGAGTTCCTCCTCGTAGCCGTTGGGGCTTTTGCCGCTGCCGTCCTCTATTATCGGCTGGTCCTTGCGCTCGACTATCCGGACACTCCCAAATACATCCTTGAATCTCTTCTGATTGCCACGTTGCAACTGCTCGTATCCGTTGGGCTCCGGCAGTATTCGCGGATCCAGACGCAGCCCCGGCACATCTTCCTATGGAGCGGCGTCAGCGCCGTCTTCTTCGTATTCTCCTTCTTCATCTCAACGATATTTCTTCTCAAGATCTCGGACGGCTACTCGCGCGCGACCGTGATGGCCCAGGCGGCAAGCGTTATCGTCATGGTGCTCTTCGCGCGGGCAATATGCTTCTCGTTGCTGCAGCCTGCCATCGCATCCGGACTGATCGACGCCAGGCGCGTCATCCTCATAGGTGAACCGAGCCACTGCCTGGATTTTTCCGCACGAGTAAGCGCCACCGGAATCCGGACCATTCGCTCGTTCGAGTTGCCGACCTTTCGCAAGGGCTCTTCGGCATCGGAGCACTTCGGGGCGGTCGAAGTGCTATCCCATGTCCGCGAACTGATCGCAGAGTGCCGGCCCCTGCGAGCGGATGACATTGTCATTCTGACTTCGGAGTCGGATGTTCGGGCGGCCCTCGCGCTCGCCGGCGCCCTGTCAGAGCTCCCGGTCGACGTTCACGTCGTCCCGGTCGGTGCAATCGACCTCATGGCCGTGTCGCGCATCACGCAATTCGGCAACATGGTGACGATGCGCATCTTCCAGTCTCCCCTGACGCCGTTCCACCGGGCGATCAAACGAGCCTTCGACATCGCGGCGGCAATTGCCGGACTTGTTATCATCAGTCCCCTCTTCGTCATCATTCCAATCGCAATCAAGCTCGATTCGCCCGGGCCGGTGCTATTTCGTCAGACCCGGCACGGCTACAACAACGAGACTATTCGCGTGTTGAAATTCAGATCGATGACCGTGACGGAGGACGGCGACAATTTCAAGCAGGTGACCAGACACGATCCACGCGTGACCCGGTTGGGACGCTTCATGCGCCACACCAATATCGATGAGCTTCCACAGCTCTTCAACGTGCTGGTCGGCGACATGTCACTCGTCGGACCTCGTCCGCACGCGACCTCGCAGAACGAGAGCTTCGCCCGGATGATTTCGTCATTCTCCCGCCGCCACAACGTCAAGCCCGGCATTACCGGCTGGGCACAGGTCAACGGCTATCGTGGCGAAACCGACACCCTGGAGAAGATGCAACGTCGTGTCGAGCATGACCTCTATTACATCGACAATTGGTCATTCCTTCTCGATCTCAAGATCATCGTCATGACCCTCTTCTCCAGAAAGGTCTATTGGAATGCCTTCTAGCGCGATGACGATTGCTGCATGCAGTCCGTACAGCAAGATCGCAAGGGCATTGCAGTCGATCCCGTTCCCGTTTGATCGGCGGAGGCTTCGGTAGGCCACCAGTAACTGCAGGTTCGAGACAATGCTGCAAACTCACAGAACTGACAATTCGGCACCTCAGGACACGATGCCGCCTGAATTTGGTTCGCCGGCCGAATTCGTGGCGGAGGGTCTCGCCTTCTTGCGCCGCCGCCTCTCGATCATACTGCTGACGTGTTTCGTGATGTTTGGCGCCGGCTTGCTCTATCTCGTTGTCGCAGTTCCGACGTTTACGGCAACCGCGCAACTCATCGTCGACGCCAAGACGACTTCTTCCAACGACACGGCGTCGGCAACGACAGCCGTCGAAAGTCAGGTCGCAATCTTGAAGTCGGAGAGCGTCGCTCGCGCAGCGATCGCGAAGCTCGGTTTGGCGGGAGACCGGGAATTCTCCGGCGGCGCCCTGCACCACCTCAGTCGGTCGACATCCCGGTTGCTCGGCTGGAGCAGACAGGACACGGACGTCGTCACGCGTGATGCGATGGAAGCATTCGCGCGCAAGCTCTCGGTGAAGCGAGCCGGTCTCACCTACATAGTCGATCTCGCCTTCAGCTCCGCCGACCCCGATCGGGCCGCGCAGGTCCTGGACACCATCGTAGAGACCTACATCACGACGCAAATGGACGCGAAATACAAATGGGGTCTGCAAAACGAGAAATGGGTCAAGGAACGTGTCAACGAATTGAGCAACCAGGCGTCGACTGCCAAAAAGGCCGTAGCGGATTACAACAGGGCCAGGAATGGCATCGCGGTTCCTGCGAACACCGCCGAGGCAGGTCCACCCTCGTCGCAGTCGACCGGAACGGCGCAAGACGAACTCCGCGAACTGGAAGCCACGGCTGACGCCGCCACCAGAACGTACGACAATTTCCTCCGGATGCTGCGTTACATGGACGCCATGCAGCAGCAATCCGCGCCGGTGTTCGAGGCTCGTCTGCTCACCGGAGTGTCTCATCCCTACACGGCCAGTTCGCCGAACGCCCGTTTGATACTTGGATCAGCGATCCTCGGCGGCATGCTTCTGGGGATTGGAATAGGATTGCTGCGCGACAGGTCGGACCGGGAACGCGCGCCCGCGCGCAGGTCTGCAGCCACCGCATCCGGAGGAACTGCAGTCGTCCAGGGGCTCAAGGCGAACGGCGTGAAGCCCCATTTCGATGGTTCGTTCAAGGTCGAGAAACAACACACCTACAAGGAGGCCAATCCTGACTTATAGTCGCATGAATTGGTTCCCGATCGCGATACCGCAAGCTCGATTGAAACGCCCCGTACATCACCCGTCGAACGATGCTCGTCGGCGAACCGCCCTCATCGCGATGAAGGCAGCATGTTTCTCGTTACGGCCACCGGAGTGGGTAATCCAGAAGGGCCGAACGCTCTCCGCAGCCGTGGGGTTATATTCGACCCTGCGACAATGTGCCAATTTGACAATGTGTAACATTTGAACGCTCAGCCTCCGCGCAGTCCGCTCCTCCGCCCACGAGGTGCGCCGAATCGGGAATTCCGGGCAAGAGCTCGATCACAATTACTGGGCGCCGCGTGGCGTCCACCAACGTTGGCTTGAGCAATGACGAGCTTTACTCGACCGTCCGGCGGACCGGCTACCATGTTCAGCAATGTCTTCCGGCAGTCATGGCTGGCTTTGGCATACCGATGCTCGGGCGCCGTCGTCTCCCTCCTCTTCGGCGTAAGTTTTGCGCGGATGATGAACATAGAGGAATACGGTGCGCTCATGTCGTTGATGACGTTCGCGCTCGTCGCCTCCACGGTCGGCCTCATCGGTCAGCAATTTCGCGTGTTGCGGGAAATACCAAGCATCGCCGCCCGGAAAGACTACCCGGAGATCGGCTCGATTGTCGCGAAGCGGGTTCGCGTGGCATGTCTAGGCAGCGTTGCCGTGGCCGTACTCGCCCTCCTTCCGTTCGTCGCCGCCCACGGCCGCGACGGAATATTCGGAGGCTGGCAATATGCCACGAGCGTGCTTCTGATATTGCCGTTGTCCTTGATCGAAATGCAGAGCTCGCTGGGGCGCGCGCTCGGCTCCGTCAATCTCGCACTCGTGTCGAAGGATGTGCTGTGGAGATTTCTCATCATATTGTTGGGCGCCGTTCTCTTCGCGACGTCTGGCCATCCGCTCCCGGCTGGAGACGTTCTGCTGATTGCGACTGGAATCCTGATCGTGTTGATCGCCGCCCAGAACATCTACCTGCGGCATCTCGCGGAGGGGTGTAAGGTATTCACCATGGCGGTGGGGCGATCGAATGACCGGCTTCGCGACATCGTGTCCACTTCGGGACCGTTCTGGGTAACCAGCGTCACGAGCATCATGGGCGGCACGGTCGACCTCGTCGTCATCTCGGTCATGGTCGGCCCGGAAGCCGGAGGATATTACTACGCTGCCAGCCGGATCGCGCTCCTTCTCGATTTCTTCCTGGCGACCTTCTGTATTCCCGCGGCGCCCCTCATCGCACGTCTATTCGATGAGAATCGTCATGCGGAAATCACGCGCGTCACGTCGGGAGCGTCATTGGCTGCGTTTGTCGCTGTTCTCGGCTGCGTTGCGACGTTGGCGCTTGGCGGCGACCTCGCGCTGATGGCGTTCGGAGCGACTTTCACCCGCGCCTACGGCGTCCTGATGGTCCTGGCAACCGGCATGCTGGTGTCGACGTATTTCGGGATCGGCCCCATCGCCCTGAATATGACAGGCCATCAGCGCGCCGCGATGCACATCGTGGTGATCACTTGGGTGTCGGGGATCCTGGCCATGGTCGGCGCGACTTGGGCCTTCGGGACGATAGGAGCAGCGGTTGCCGGCTCCTGCGCGGGCATCGCAACCAGGGTATGGACTGCGGCCTACATTTATTCGGCGGAAGGGATCGATCTCACCGCCACCACGGCGCTCCGCGCGTTGGTTAGGCGCGCAACGCGGCGAGGAGCATCCGAACCGCGCAGCGAGGCAATACGGCCAGAAGCCAGCGACACCATTCTTGACCTGCAGCCTGTTCGCGGCAGTCGGGACACACGTACATGAATTGGGGAGATAGTTGAATGCCTTCGCTGTCATCCGAGGACGCGACTGCTGCAATTGGATTTACGCGCGGGAGGCGGTACCTGATGGGCCGGTCTACATTCGATTACGAGGTGTCAGGAAGCCGGCTTTCCATGGGGCTGGTGAGGCTTCTGCACACCGTTGTTGCGCGGAGTACCGGGCGCGGTATGGGACTTGCCATGCGGGCGGTCAAGCCGCTTCTGCATTCCCAGCTGTCTTGCGTCCATTTCGCCGACGGTAGCCGCTTGTACTTCGAGCTGAACGACGTCTACTGGAATGCGTTCTTCATCGGCCAGCCTAGTATGACCTACGAGCCGGACATAGCGACGCTTCTGCTACGGCTGAAGGATACCGACTATACGTTCTTCGATTGCGGTGCAAACATCGGGTACTGGTCCGTTCTCGTCACGTCGGAAATGCTGGGTCGCAAGCGCGCAATTGCCGTCGAGGCTTCACGGGAGACGCTTGCAATTCTCGAGCAGAACCGTGACGCGAATGATCAGCGCTTCGAGATCTGCCGAAGGGCATTGTTTGAGTACGACGGGCGCAGCCTGTTCTTCTCCGACGACGGCCCCCATTCGGCCCGGCACATCGTAACGTCGCAGAGCAGCCGTCCGTCACACACCGAACCCGTCATGTCGATAACGATCGATGCGTTGGCAAGGGACCAGCAGCTGACCGACAGCGATCGGCTCGTCATCAAGCTCGACGTCGAGGGCCAGGAGATTGCGGCCCTGAAGGGTGCTCGGCAGGCTCTGAAGCGTGACACGCTGATCATCTACGAAGATCACGGCCAGGATCGCAGCCACGCGACCACGAGGTACGTGTTCGAGGCACTTGGACTTCCGGTGTTTGCTCTTGCTGCAGACGGGTCAATCACGAAGGTCGGTGACCTCGGCACACTGGATCGCCTGAAGGTGAACCCCAAAATCGGCTACAATTTCGCGACCTGCCCACCCGGATCCGGCTTCCACCGCTGGATATCAGGAATCGCCAGTCAGGCCTGATCGTGTCGGGCGCCGATCCTGGCGCACGAGATCGCCGGCGGCTGAACCTACTTCGCGTGCCCGAGCCGGAATTCGCTTGCACCCGGCTCTTCGACGCGATCGGAATGCACGACATTAGTCGCCGCGACCGAACAGCATCTGAACCGCCGACTGGACGCCATTCATTCGCCCCTCGAACGGAATTCTCCCGTCGGAAGGACCTCCGACCGCGATGCGGGGGAGCCCAAAAGGATTCAGCTTGCGATCAGATATCTGTCCATGCCGAGTTGTGACTGCGGTCGAAAAACCGACCTCCACCGCGAGATGCTGTTCCCGATCACCGCATGCCCTGGAGTTGCCGTAGGGAAAAGCGACGTGCCGAACCGGGCGCTGAAGCAGTCTCTCAAGATAGGTGCGGTTACCCGCCATTTCGGCGCGCGCTGAAGCTGCATTCAGGTACGCGAGCGCTGGATGCGATTCCGTATGCCCGCCAATCGTAGCCAAGGGGTGTCGTGCCAGGAGCTGAAGCTCCCGCTCGTTGATGAAATAGGCGTCGTTCAAGGCCTCCAGCGACAGATCGGCCTTGCTGAACGTAGGGGCGAGCATCTCGACTCGTTGGTAATCTTCATGGACCCAGTTGCTCACCTTCTCTAGGGCCGATGCTTTCTCGTCAAAATCGCGACAGCTGAATCGCATGTTCATTGCGTCGATCGCAAGACTGTCTCTCGAGCGGAATAGGTCGCGCAAGCCCAGCCACCACGGTTGCAGCGTCCGCTTCACCGCACCCGTTGGAACATATACGGTGAAGGGCGCGTTATTTCGCTCAAGGATCGGCAATGCCGTCGTGACGTTGTCCTTGTAGCCGTCGTCGAAGGTAAGCACCGCATAGCGGCGGGGTTCGGGATCCACCGCCAGCCGCTCGAGACATGCATCGAGACTGACTATCTCCCATCCTTGCTGGCGCAGCCACTTCAGGGTGTATTCAAAGAAATCAGGCGATGCACCGGTCTTCAGCTCCGAGCGCCAATCCGGCTGAATCTCGTGGAACATCAGAATAGCGGCCCTGCCGGCAAATGCCATGCGCAGAGCAGGCGCAAGTCCCGCCCAACTTGCCGCATGAAATATCGTTCGGCTGAGTAGTCGCTTCACGCGAAGCCACCGCCGGACAGGTTGATTGCGCGCAAGCCGACCAAGCGTCTTCGGCGCTCATGTGATTGCGTGCGCGATCTGCCCATGCTCATCCTCGAATAGCCCTCGTGAACGCAGCAGTGTTTCCGATGGGAAACACCCCTCCATTTATCGACAAACCGTGCCGCTCTGGCAACCACGGCGCTGGTACTCACTACTGGGTACCCCAGATTTCATCGTCTCCACTCTGAATGCGCCGCCTGCATCGAACTGCTTTCACGGTAGCTTTTCGTCAGACACAGAGTGCACCGGCCACTGGTGATGCCGGCCTTCGTGACGCGCGTGTCGAGGGCCTTAATGAAAGTACTGCTCGCCAATAAGTTTCTGTTCAACAACGGTGGCGCAGAGGCAGTGCTGCTTCAGGAAAGAATGTTCCTGACGAGCAGCGGGGCAGACGTCATTGACTTTGCGATGCAGCACGAGCGGAACATCGAGTCCCGCTACGCAAATCACTTCGTGTCTCGCCAGGAATACCGGACCGGCGGCCATCTCGCCAAGATCAAGAGCGCGCTCTCATTGATCCACTCGCGCGAAGCCGTGAGCAAACTCGCATCCCTGATCGAGGAGACCCGACCGGACTTGATGCATTGCCACAACATCTATCACCAACTGACCCCGTCGATTGTCGGCGTCGCCAAGTCGCGCGGGATTCCGGTCGTTCTGACACTGCACGATTCGAAGCCGGTGTGTCCGGTGCACACCCGCATGCGAGAGGACCAATTGTGTTCATCGTGTCTCTCAGGCGATTTCCATCACGTGCTGATGCACCGTTGCGCTGACGGCTCGATCGCACAGAGCGCCACGCTTTACATGGAAGCGGTCATTCAGCGCTGGTTCGGCAGCTACGAGAAAGTGGATCGCTTCCTCGCGCCGAGCCGGTTCATGCGGGAGTCGGTGTTGCCTCGATTCGCCGCGGACCGGGTACAGGTGCTCTACAACGGCGTGGATGTCAGCGGCATTTCGGCGAGCGATCGGGACAAGGGATACGTGCTCTATTGCGGCCGGCTCGCGCCGGGAAAAGGTGCGGAGACGTTGTTGCGTGCCCACGAAGCAGCGGACTGCCGGTGGCCTCTCGTCATCGCAGGCTCCGGCCCGCTGGCGGATAGTTTGAAGACGCAATTCACACGGAATGTGCGTTTCGCGGGCCAGCTATCCGGCGAGACTTTAAACGAGACGATCGCCGAGGCTTCCGTGGTGGTTGTGCCTTCGGAGTGGTGCGAGAACTGTCCGATGTCGGTGCTGGAGGCGATGGCCTATGGCAAGGCGGTCGTAGCGACCCGCGTCGGCGGCATACCGGAGCTCGTGGACGATCAAGTGACGGGGCTTCTGTTTGAGCCCGGCAATACGGACGAGCTTCGACATCACATCGATTGCCTGATGAACGACGCCGCACGCCGTGCAGGCATGGGAGCAGCGGGAAGAAGCCGCGTCGAAGCGGACTTCTCTCTCGAGAAGCATAACACCGAGCTGATGGCCGTCTACCGATCACTGGTGAGCGAGCGGCATTCATCGCATTGAGGATTGCAAATGGACCTCACCGTAATCTCCACGTTTCGTTGCAACTCGAGATGCCAGATGTGTTACATCTGGAAGAATCCGACCGATCCAAAGGAAGAGGTCACGCTCGAGACCCTGGCGAAACTTCCTGCGGGGTTCGATAATCTCAATATCTCCGGCGGAGAGCCGACCCTGCGGAAGGATCTGGCCGAGATGGTGGACCTACTCCACCCAAAGGCCCGGATCATAGAGATCAGCTCGAACGGCCTGCATCCCGAGCGTCTCCTGCCCATCGTCAAGAAGCACCCGAAGATCAAGGTTCGTTTCAGCCTCGAGGGTGACGCGACCACCAGCGACTGCATCCGCGGCGAGAAGGACGGCTACGCCACGAAGGTCGCCGGACTTCGCATGCTGCAGGAGGCAGGCGGACAAGACCTGGGATTCGCCTTCGTCATCCAGGACGAGAATGTGGCTCAGCTCGTTCGGACCTATGAACTGGCGCGTTCGATGGGGTTCGAACTTGCGACATCGACGCTGCACAACGCGTGGCAGTTCTACAAGAACGACAACTATTTCTATGAACGCGTCGCGGTGGCCCGGCAAGTCGAAGGGCTTATCACTGCGATGCTCAAGAGCAACAAGCCGAAGAACTGGTTTCGCGCCTACCTGAATCTGGGCCTGATCGAAAAGATCCTCGGCCACCCGCGGTTGATCCGCTGCAGCGCGGGGACGGATTTCGCATTCATCGACCCCTGGTCCGATGTGTGGGCCTGCAATGTGCGGTCGGACCTGCCGCTGGGCAATTTGGCGCGCCAGTCCTGGAGTGAGATCATGGCCAGTGACACGGCCAAGAACTCCGTCGCCAAGGTTCACGCTTGCCAACAAAATTGCTGGATGGTGACGACCGCGCGCACGGCAATGCGCTCAACGCTGATTCCGCAGGCACCGAAGATGGGACCGCTCATCTGGGTGCTGAAGAACAAGCTGAAGGTCGAGCTCGGCCGGCCGATCTGTTTCGATCAATACATTGATTATTCCAACGTCGCGCCTACTCCGCGCGTCCAGCGAACGTCATTCCTCAACGAAAAGCAAAAGGCACGATTGGTGCGCGGGAGAGACACGGCCGACGCTCGATATCCGCTCAAGGAATTCATCAATAACTAATTCGACAGGAGGGTGCAGTGAGTGCGGATCATCTGGTACTGCGGGTGATCATGCTTGGCTTGCGTGGATTTCCCAATGTGCAGGGAGGAGTGGAAGTTCACGCGGAGCACCTGTGCCCCCATCTCAAGGAACTGGGCTGCGACGTCGAGGTAATCGTTCGCTCCTCCTATATGCCGCATGATCGCGGCGACGAGTGGCAGGGCGTACGCTACCAGCGGGTATGGTGTCCGAAGACCTCGGGTCTTGAGACAATCGTCCATTCGTTCCTCGGGGTGCTTGTCGCTGCATGGCAGCGGCCGGACGTGTTGCACATCCAGGCCATCGGGCCGGCCTTGATGGCGCCACTCGCGCGCTTGCTGGGACTGCATGTTGTCGTGACCCACCACGGCCCGGATTACGAACGGGAGAAGTGGGGTCGATTGGCCAGAATGGCCCTGCGCGCCGGCGAGGCCTGGGGAATGCGATTTTCCGACGGCCGCATCGTCATCTCCCAGACCATCCGAAAACTGGTGCGGGATAAGTACGGCCTGAATTCGGACCTCATTCCAAACGGCGTCACCTTGCCTGACGTGCCGAAAAGCACTTCGGTGCTGGACAAGCTTGGGCTTACGCCGGGACGATATGTGCTGATGGTGGGCCGGCTGGTGCCGGAGAAGCGGCACACCGACCTGATTCAAGCCTTTGCCGACGCCAGGCTCACCGGATGGAAGCTCGTGTTCGTCGGCGCCTCCGAGCATCCAGACGCCTATACCGAGATGCTTGCGGCACGCGCCGGGGCAACCGCTGGCGTCATCATGGCGGGCTTCCAGTGCGGCCTCGCACTGCGGGAGCTATACGCCCACGCAGGCATTTTCGTTTTGCCATCCTCGCACGAAGGCTTGCCGATCGCGCTGCTGGAAGCTCTGAGCTTCGGTTTGCCCGTGGTGGCCAGTGACATTCCTGCTCACCTGGAGATCGGCTTGAATGACGCGCACTATTTTCATGTGGGAGATGTATCGGGGCTCGCGGATCGCCTGGCATCGTTTGCACACAGTCCGTGGCCGTTGGAGCTGCGCGAGAAGACGCGCAACTGGTTGGCCGAACGGGAAGACTGGCGCTCGATCGCAGAGCGAACTCTCGGATGCTATCGCAGGGCGATTGAACCTCGTCGAGGCGGTCCTCATGCGCGGTCCCGGACGGCGCCGCCCAGCACCGCCTAGCGAGCTGCGCACGCGGCGCATCGGCCAACGCGCGATTCCCGTCCCGCAATTGAGGTATCGCCTCAAACCGATCGAACCAAAGCGACGTTCAAGATGAATATGCTTTTGCTGTATTTCCTCATCTATACGTTCTTTCGATCAATCTCTAACGGCGTCGATCGTTTGTCCGGGACGAGCTTTTCCATGATCCTGTCGATCACCGTCATCGGGATCGGTGCTGTGGCAATCTGGCACATGCGGGACGTCAGGATACACAGACGAGTTTTCACACTGTTGATCTGCTTGTCCATCTTTATTGCCGCTTGCGGACTGTCGCTTATCGTTAGCGCTGGAGCCGGCAAGATAATCGACCAATATTCCGCCTGGTACGAGATCTTCAGGTATCTGCAACTGATCATGTTTGTGGCATTGCTTTCGTCCCTCTACCGACATCCAAGTTTTTGCCTCAACGTCCATCGCGTTTATATGTCGCTGCTGCTCATCATTTCCGCCGTCGGACTAGGTCAATACCTGACCGGTCATGCAGAGCTTGTCACCCAATACGACAAGTTTAAGCGGGTGGCGGGTCTTTCTTCGCACCCCGTACCCTACAGCCTGGAGATCGTGCTGACCTTTTTCGTTTGCGAGCTGTCGCGCCGGAAAATGCGGCTTCCCGTTCAGCACTTTCACCTCGCGGTGTACTCGCTGTTTGTTGTTGCCCTGGTCCTTTCCGCTTCAAGGACCGGTGTCGCGTTGCTCGGAGTGACCCTCAGCGTATACTTTTTTGTCCAGCGGCCTGCTCTCCTTCCGGTGTTCGCGGCAGCATTCGCGATCCTCATGTGGGCATCTCCATTTGGAGAGTTGTTTTCGGACCTGAACACCGTTCCGGAATACATCATGAACGGCGAATATGCGGTGTGGGACTGGCGCACCGCGCCGACCTCGGTCCATTGGCGCATTCACCACTGGTACTATCTGTCCACACTTGGATTGGAACGAGCGTGGACCGGATATGGCCCCGGTCAAGTAGGGTTCTATAGCCCGTTTCTTCTTTTGGCGCATAGTCAGTTCGTAGAAATATTCTTCGAGTCGGGCGTGGTTGGCCTGATCACCTTTGCCGTGTTTTGGTTCAGTCTTCCGCTGGCCGCGATGTCGGACCGGCGGCGGCTCGTTTCCTCATATGGAAAGCGGTCAGCAGAAATTGGAATCCTGCACTTGTGGCTGGCCATGTTTGCCGGCGTGACGCTGGTTGCATCGTTCGATGCGAGTTTCGACAGGGAAACGGTCGCGTTTTCGCACTTGATCGTCAGCATGTTTGTGGTGCTGGCGCAACCTGAAGCCGTCACCGAACGTGACCCAGGATCGCTCTACTCGCACATCTCGATGACTGCTGGTTCGCGGATTGAAGCATCGGCGAGCCGAGAAACTATCTGAACAGCAACATGGCCGCTGTTGGCATCATCGGCCGATATTGGTTATGAGCACCTCCCATGAACGAGTATCTTGCCATTCCGCTCACGGCTCTCATGTTACTCCGCGCCCTCGTCTCATTGGCGAGCGCCGCGACGATAGCGCCTCCATCCCAGTACGGACGATGCAGCGACAACGGCAATCTCTTGTCAGAGATCGAATCTGCATCGCACATGACGCAGCGGGGAATGTGTCATCACAATCCAGTGCTGCAAGTGCAACTACGCAAGCCTCCGGCGCTCAAACCCATCTGCACGTCCTTGTCGATCGATTGTGTGGTTTCGCAAACTTCCGGATATGACAACGGAATATATCCACACGGCGTCAGGACCTATTTCTCGTGGTATGCAGGCGGCCCCGCTGCCACCGGGAACATTGTTTCTCCTTCCGACTTCTCTTCACTGACGGGTTGGGGACAGATATATCCGCAAGTCGGCGTTTCGAACGTTGCTGCCAA
The DNA here is from genome assembly GCF_020194035.1 of Bradyrhizobium sp. BRP56. Taxonomy (NCBI): domain Bacteria; kingdom Pseudomonadati; phylum Pseudomonadota; class Alphaproteobacteria; order Hyphomicrobiales; family Nitrobacteraceae; genus Bradyrhizobium; species Bradyrhizobium sp. BRP56. The sequence continues at coordinate 27,603 of NZ_JADYVV010000041.1, read as the reverse complement.
CGTCTATTTGAAGGACTATCGCGTCTATGTGCACTTGACGAGTGGCGGTTGGCAACTTGTACAAGATCAAGCCACGAATACCATCGGTGGCGGGCGTTTCGTGGCAGACTTCTCCAACAATTCCTCTTCGGAAATGAGTCTCGTTGTTGAGTCTGACGGAAGCGTAAGAATGGACTCGCCAGCATCCGGCTATAATAATCATTTCTGGATTGAGCCGAGAGGATCGTATGCTCCCGGAACAGTCGACGGGGTGTTCTCGCTGGCACAGCTACGCACCGATGATGCAAGTGCAAATCTGATTGCAAACTTTGGAGCTGACTGGTGGAGAGACACCTCAGCTCCGTACCTCTACGTGAATGGAGTGTTTGTAAATAACCCCGGCATCGGCATGGGCACCTGGGTCAAGTTGACGACGACGTACCAGTACTTCTTCTTCACGACCATGACCAAATCGCAACTGCAAGCCGAGCCGCCGCCCTTGAGATAGCTGAACAGTGCTTCAGTGCTCGACAGATCCGCTCGGGCACCAGGCGCGCTCGCCAAGGATCATCGCATGCGCGGCGGCAATATCTGAGGGGGTGGTTCAGGAGCGGTCACGATGGCGATGGAAATCCAGAATATCCCGTTCAGGCCTGAGCTTGCTGACCTCACGCCTGAGCCGCGCGATTTGCTCTGCTGCTCGGGCTTCATCTGGCCGTGACCCGGCAAAGGCCTGCACAGGATCGGAGCCGAACTCCTTCACTCATTTTTCGCAAAACATTCTCATGAACCTCCCAGGTGTCGGGCGGCTTGCGCCGCCGGTACCCCGCGTTCTAGCTGGCGAGAACCATCAGTGATGCCCCGCCGAGCAAGCGCACAGACAGATCCTCTCCGGCAATAGTCCGAACAATGCGCCGGCCGGCGTTAACGAGGAGGGTTTTCGTGGTTCGCAATTCCGGATGGAGATGGAGGAAATCTTCAAGCCTGGTGTACTGACTGTCAATGATCTCAAAGCCGGTGTCGCGCAGTGTCGCCAGAGCTGTTGCCTGATCAAAGTAATGCAGGTGACCAACCTCCTTACGTTTCTGAAGGGGCTGATCGCGCAGAACGCTGAGGACATTAAGGTCGAGGGGGATATGAAACACATAGTATTTCGAACGCCCTCTGAGCCTTCGCAGAAAGCCCATGTAGTCGTCGATGTGCTCGAAAACATCGATGCACAATAGAAGATCGTAGCTTCCGCTGGTTTGAGAGAAGTCTCCGCAGTGGAAGCGCAAATTGTCCCGTTCGCGCGGTTTGGCGGCAGTGATGGCATAGGGGGCGATATCGTAGCCAACGGCGGTTGAGTCACGGAAGACGTCGTGCTCAAGCAGGGCGTTTAGAACGCCTCCCACTCCGCAACCGACGTCGACGATCGTCCGGCAGGTGATGTTGTTGGCACGCACGATCCTGGCGATCTTCGCGGCCTTGGTTCCGGCATCCTCGTCATGCCAGCCCGGATGGGCTTCGGCATAACCTTCCCCAGTATAGAGATCGTCGGACGCGAGCCCTGCCCCTCTGACGACAGCCATTGTTCTCTCCCTCAATTGAATGGCGACCTGGACGACCGATCGGGACGCCAGAGTTGCAATCAGCTCTCGCGAACCGGCACCTGAAGTGCCGTGCGGTCACGTGATGGCGACGGGAGCGCTCGCCGCGGCCAGCGAACGGCAGCCGATCCGAGAGCCTGCGTTCGAATTCGTAGTGTGCGATCGGGCGACCAGGCGGCCGCGTGTCCTTCCGGCGCCACTGGATGGCCAAATAGTCGGGCTTCAGATTCGTCAACCCACGAGCCGCCATTCAAGAGAACCGATCCGTCTCCACCGGCAAGTGTGTTCTTGATCTTGAGGTCGTCGCAATAATCCTTGCGGGTTACCCCGGAACGCAGAACTTAATCCGCGCTTGAATCGACAAGCATCCGTCGCTGCAACATAGGCGCGCCGGAAACAAGGGATTGGGCCGGATATACGTGTGTATAAATCACACTTTGAAAGTTTTTTTGCCATTTTTGATTATTAACCAACCGGCTCAGCAGTCGGGGGGGCAACTTCCAAAAAACCCACTGCTTGAAATCTCCTCGCGGTTCGAGGCTGCAAGTCTTTGGAATCTGTTCGCGACTGAAGTCGCGAGCATGCAATCTGTCGCACATCCCTGATGCGCGGCAGCGGAATTCCTCGTCCTTAAATCTGGTCTGCAATGGAGAACAAAAGTGGCGCTGACCGATGTCATCTATCAAAATACGCCTGGCAACAGCGAAGGGTTTCCGCTTGGCGTCCCCACAAGCTATTCCTGGTACGGTGGGAGCACCGGCCATACAGGCAGCACCCCGCCCTCCAATTTCACCTCCGTCACAGGGTGGGGACAGGTCTATCCCGAATCCGGCGCAAGCAACGATTCTAATCCGGCCAACGTTCAGATCGCGGACTTCCAGACGTGGGTGCATCTGAAAACCGGCGGCTGGGTTCTCGTGCAAGATCAGGCGACGGACCCCATCGCGGGATCTCAGTTTCTCGCCGACTTTTCCGGAAACACGAACTCTGCCTGGAGCGTGACAAAGCAGGCGGACGGCAGCGCGATGGGCGCTGCGCCCCTCAGCGGATACAACGACCATTTCTGGCCGGGCTCACGCGGCTCCTATTCTGCCGGAACGGTCGATGGCGTCTATGTCCAGGCCAATATGAGGACCACTGATCCGAACGAGCATCTCGTTGCCGATCTGGGAGCTGACTGGTGGTCGACCCCGACAGCCCCCTACGTCGACGGTTTCTCCAACAATCCCGGTGCCGGGATGAGCGATTGGGTCGAGCTGACGACGAACTACAAGACCCTTTACTTCACCTCGATGACTTCCGCGCAGTTGCAGGCCGATCTGCCGCCTCCGCTGAAGGGCACCTCTTCGACGGCGCCCACGACACCGACAACGCCGACGACGCCGACCGATCCCACGATACCGGCGCAGCCGACGACGCCGACCGACCCCACGACGCCGACAACCCCCACGACTCCAAGCGTGACCGCACCGGTGCTCGACGTCGCGGACAAGTCGCTCTGGGTGGCCGGCAGAGGCGGTCAGGTCGACCTGGGGACGACCATTACGACGACCGATCCCAACGATAACCTCACCCTCAGCATCATGGGACTGCCGCGATACGAGACGATCACGACCGGCGATGGCACGACGCTCAGGGGCAACAACATCACCCTGACGTCCGCGCAGGTCGACAGCGGACTGACGCTGACATCGTACTACAAGGGCAATGCTCATCCGGTCGCGAACCTCACGCTGACCGCGAGCGCTATGGATCCGACCACCGGCGCTGTGATGTCGTCGGACCCGCAGACGATCCGCGTGACGGATCCCCGGCCGTCCAGCTCGACTGGCGGAAACGCAGGGAGCTGGGCAAACCACGGCTTTGCGCAGTTGCAGCAGCAGATGGGCGACACCAGCACCCTGGCGAACACAGCATCGCAGACGACCGGTTGGGCCGATCAAGGCGCGCGAGCGTCCCAGGCAAGCCAGGGCTTTGCGCTGCTGAACCAGTATCTGGCCGGTAGCACCGGTCGGGTCGACGCTGGTCAGATCGTGGCGGCCATGTCGAATGGGACCGGCTGGACGCACAACTCGTTCTTGAGCAAACCTCAAGGTTGATCCGGCTACTGCACCCGGGGGCTCTGCGCCCGGGTGCAGTACCATCAACGTGTTGGGAGTTGGAAACGGGCGGTCGATCGCGGACGGTAACGGCGAGGAGGCCGTCACGCGCGGGTCCTGGTCTCGGTTGGCTTCATCGCTCGCATCTGTTTCCAAGCGATAGAAATGCGTGCTGGCGCAACAGCTTCGGGTATGCGGCAAATTTGCGCGCAACATAACGGTGCAAAAATCAAGATTTGAAACTTTTTTCGCCATTTTTGCGCATTAACGAACCGGTTCAGCAGTCGGGGGGCAGGTCTAAAATCCCACTGCTTTGAAATCCCCTCGCGGTTCGAGGCCCTAGTGCTTTGATGTTGCTTGCGCCTTTTTGGCTGCGAGCAAGCGGTATGTCGCATGCTCTGTCGATGCGCGGCATTGGAATTCCCAGTCTTTGGAAATGCATGAGAAGGAACACTAACGCGGCCGGGTAGCCGCGAAGGGTTGAGTAAGAATGGCGATCCAGAACGGAAATGCCCCCGCCGCAGATCTAGGGCTTCGCGCGCTAGCTCTGTTCCTGCGCCTGCATGGCGTGAATACTGTGCCGGACCAGCTCCGCGATCGTTGCGGGAGCGACGAGATCGGCGTCCGCGCGATGCTTCGCTGCGCGCGCGAATTCGGGGTCAAGGTCCGCTCGCGGACAATGGATTGGACCCGCCTTGCGGGTATCCAGCTGCCCGGAATCGCCTCGCTGCGTGACGGCGGATTTCTGCTGCTGGGCAAGATCGACGACCAGGTGGCGCTTGTGCTGCACCCGACCTCGCCGCATCCGAGTCGGATGACGCGCGCGGAATTCGAAGCGATCTGGGATGGCGGTTTGATCTGTGCTGGATCACAGAGCCTCGCACAGCGCGCACGTCATGCATTTGCAGACATCCGCACGCGCTCGTTTGACCTGGGCACCGGCCTGATGCACCGCGCCGGCGAGGGCCTGATGCGCGCCCGTGACGGCCTCACGAAGAGCTTCTTGGCGATGAGACCTGGCATCCTGATGCGCGGGCCTCGCGACGAGGCCGCAATCCATCCGGCGAACACAAACACCGAATCCCCGGCCGCCGGCGTCGAATCCGAACATGACGATGAATCCGGGCTCATTGCGCTGGCGATCTTGCTGCGTTGCCATGGAATCGCTGCCGACCCCGGCCAAATTCGTCACCGGATCGGCGCGGCGCGCCTCGGCGTTACTGAAATCCTGCGCTGCGCCAAGGATTTCGGACTCAAGGCAAAGGTGCAGCGGACGAGCTGGAACAGGCTTGCCGTCACCCCGCTGCCGGGAATTGCGGTGCTGCGCGACGGCAGCTTCCTGATCCTCGGCAAGGTTATCGACGACAAGCTTCTCGTTCAGCGCCCGCTGTCTCCGCGCCCCGAAGCAATCACCCAGGCGCAACTCGAGGCGATCTGGGACGGCGGCATCATCCTGATGGCCCGGCGCGCCAGCCTGACCGATCTCGCGCGGCGCTTCGATATCTCCTGGTTCGTCGGCGCCATGCAAAAGTATCGTCGCCTGCTCGGCGAGGTGCTGGCGGCGTCGTTCTTCCTTCAGATCTTCGCCGTTGTCTCACCGCTGTTCTTCCAGGTGGTGATCGACAAGGTGCTCGTGCATCGAAGCATGAGCACGCTCGACGTGCTGGTCGTCGGGCTTGTCGTACTGACCGTGTTCGAGGCCGTTCTCGAGACGCTGCGCGTCTATCAGTTCGCGCATACGACAAACCGTATCGACGTCGAGCTCGGCGCTAGGTTGTTCCGTCACCTGCTGGCGCTGCCGATCGCCTATTTCCAGACCCGCCGCGTCGGCGATTCGGTGGCGCGCGTCCGCGAGCTCGAGAACATCCGCCAGTTCCTGACCAGCTCGGCGCTCACGCTGGTGATCGATCTGCTGTTCACCGTCGTCTTCCTTGCGGTGATGTTCTATTACTCGACGACGTTGACGTGGATCGTGCTGGCGTCCTTCCCGCTCTACATCGGCATCTCCGCGGGAGCCGCGCCGCTGTTCCGTCGGCGCCTCGACGAGAAATTCAATCGCGGCTCCGAGAACCAGGCCTTCCTGGTCGAGAGCGTCACCGGTATCGAGACGCTGAAGGCCATGGCGGTCGAGCCGCAGATGCAACGCCGCTGGGAGGAGCAGCTCGCCGGCTACGTGTCCGCAAGCTTCCGCGTGCTGAGCCTGAACAACACGGCGAGCCAGGCGGTCCAGATGATCAACAAGCTGGTCATCGCCGCGACCCTTTACTTCGGCGCCCGCCTGGTGGTCAGCGGGGACCTGACTGTCGGCGAGCTCGTCGCGTTCAACATGCTGGCCGCGCGCGTCAGCGCGCCGGTTCTGCGGCTCGCACAGATCTGGCAGGACTTCCATCAAGCCCGCCTCTCGATCGATCGTCTCGGCGACATCCTCAACACCATTCCCGAGCCGAGCTTCACGCCGGCCCGCGCGGCGCTGCCGCCGATCCGCGGCCAGGTCACATTCGAGCACGCGACTTTCCGCTACCGCATCGACGGCCCCGAGGTGCTGCACGACGTGTCCTTCAGCGTCGAGCCGGGCCAGGTCATCGGCATCGTGGGTTCGTCGGGCTCGGGCAAGAGCACCATCACCAAGCTGATCCAGCGCCTCTATGTCCCGGAGAGCGGACGCGTGCTCGTCGACGGCGTCGACCTCGCAATGGTCGATCTGAGCTGGCTGCGGCGCCAGATCGGCGTCGTGTTGCAGGAGAACGTACTGTTCAACTGCACGGTTCGTGACAACATCGCGTTGGCCGATCCGGCGATGCCGATGGAGCGCGTCATCGAAGCGGCGGAGCTGGCCGGCGCCCACGACTTCATCCTCGAACTGCCGGAGGGTTACGACACCGTCGTGGGTGAGCGCGGCAGCAGCCTGTCCGGCGGGCAGCGCCAGCGCATCGCAATCGCGCGTGCACTTATCACCGATCCGCGCATCCTGATCCTGGACGAGGCGACCAGCGCGCTGGACTACGAAAGCGAGCGCGCGATCCAGCAGAACATGAGGCGGATTTCCGCCGGCCGGACCGTGTTCGTCATCGCCCACCGGCTGTCGACCGTGCGCAATGCAAGCCGGATCATCACCCTCGAGCATGGCCGCATCGTCGAGGACGGCAGCCATGACGAGCTGATCCGCACCAACGGCCGTTACGCCAACCTCCATTATCTGCAGGCCGGTATCCATGACGTCCGCTAGCCGCAATGTCGTCGCGTTCCCGAGACGCGAACCTCGCCGCCGCGAGCACGAAATCGCCTTTCTGCCGGCGGCGCTCGAGATCGCCGAATCGCCGCCGTCGCCGATCGGGCGCGCGATCGGGGCCTGCATCATCGCCGCGTTCTGCATCGCGCTGTTGTGGGCGACGCTCGGCAGCGTCGATATCGTCGCCAGCGCGACCGGCAAGATCGTGCCGGGCGGGCGCACCAAGCTGATCCAGCCGTTCGAGACCGGTGTGGTCCGCGCCATCCGCGTTCGCGACGGCCAGAGCGTCAAGGCCGGTGACGTCCTGATCGAGCTGGACCCGACAATGACGGAAGCCGACCAGGAGCGCCAGAAGAGCGATCTGCTTGCAGCCGAGCTGGACGTCGCGCGGCTGCGCGCCGCGCTGGCCGCAGACCCGCTCGCGGCCTTCCGGCCGCCGCAAAACGCAAGTGCCGCCGAAATCGAGATGCATCGGCAGTTCCTGATCAGCCAGCGTGCCGAGCAGAGCGCAAAGCTTTCTGAAATCGAGCGCCAGCAGGGGCAGAAGGAGGCGGAACGGGCGACCACATCGGCGAGCGTCGACAAGCTGGAGGCGACGATTCCGGTACTGAAGGAGCGCGTCGACATCCGCAAGGGTCTCGTCGAGAAGGCATTGGCGTCGAAGGTCGTCTATCTCTCCGAATATCAGGAGCTGGTCGCCATGCAGCAGGACCTCGTCCTGCAGCAGAGCCGGCTGCGCGAAGCCGATGCGGCGATCGCGCTGCTGAAGGAGACCAAGGACAAGACTGCCGCGGAGTATCGCCGCGCGACCTATGATGCTCTTGCGAAGGCCGAGCAGAAGGCTGCGAGCGCCGCCCAGGAGGTGGTCAAGGCGGATCGGCGAACAAAACTGCAGAGCCTGACTGCACCGGTCGACGGCGTCGTGCAGCAGCTTGCCGTTCATACGGTGGGCGGCGTGGTGACGCCCGCTCAGGCGCTGGCCGTCGTGGTCCCGAGCGAGAGCCAGCTCGAGATTGAGGCCATGCTCTCGAACCGCGACATCGGCTTCGTTCATCCCGGCCAGAAGGCGGAGATCAAGGTCGATACGTTCAACTTCACCCGGTACGGGCTGCTTCATGGCGATGTGCTCAGCGTGTCGACAGATGCCATCACGCGCGAAAAGCAACAGGGCAACCCCAATGACCGGACATTGGGCGCGGCGCAGAGCAGCAGCGAGCCTAAAGGTCAGGAGCTGGAATATGCCGCGCGCGTTTCGCTCGACCGGACGCACATGCAAATCGAGGACAAGCTCGTCAAGCTCGGGCCGGGCATGGCGGTGACGGTCGAAATCAAGACCGGCACGCGCAGGATCATCAGCTACCTGCTTTCGCCGCTGGCACGGTACCGGCAGGAGGCCCTGCGCGAACGCTAAAGCGAAGCGCGTCGCCGGACATTGCGGCCGAGCGACGCGCCACTCGCTTTAGAGCGACGCTGATCGCGTTGGTGGCAGTCGTTAAGACGATTGCGGTGAAATTGCCGGTGGATCGGCAAATGCGCTATCGGCGTAGCGCTTCCAGACGCGATTTCGCCTCATGGACTCCCGCGGCGTTGGCCTTGGCATAGAGGTCTTGCGCCCTGCGCTCGTCGCCGCGCGTGCCGTAAGTCCCCCACTTCGCAAGAATCAGGGGATCGTAGGTTTCTGCCAACGCGAAGCTCGCCTGGGCGCTGCCCATTTCCACGGCGCGCTCGAGTACAAGCCGCGCCGCGCCTATGTCGCCCTGACGCAACAAGGAGCTCGCCCGCGCAACCAGCCCTCCCGCTTCCGCAGCCTGCTCGGGAGCCGGCTGCGCAACCGTGCGAGCAGGCGCCGCTCGCGTCTGTTCGGCGACCGGATTGGTGGCCACTTCGATGGACTTGTCCCGCGCGGTCGCACCGGTCGTCAACGCCGCGCCGTGCGCTTTGCGATCCTCGGCCTCATACGCATGGATTGCGCTCCGCGACAAAGGGAGGTGCTGTGGCTGCACGTCGATCCTGGCGCGCAATTGCCTCAATTCAGCAGCGCTGGCTTCCGCCGCCTGCTTCTGCAGCAAGATTTCCTCGCTTGCCTTTGCCGCCCGCGCCGTCTGGGTCTCGCTGTCGCGATGCGCTGCCGCCAGATCTTGCTCCAGCCGCGCGGACCGCTCACGCTCCTTTTGCAGGTCCGCCGCAGCGCTCTTTCCCACAGCTTGCAGCCGGGACGTTTCCTTGCCCGCTTCGGTCACCAGCACGACCTTGCTCTCGACATCACGTCGCGCCGCGGCAAGATCCTGCTCCAGCCGGGCGGACCGCTCACGCTCCTTTTGCAGGTCGGCCGCACCGCTCTTCTCAGCCGCCTTCAGCCGGGACGTTTCCTTGCCCGCTTCGGTCACGAGCACGGCCTTGCTCTCGATATCACGGCGCGCTGCCGCAAGATCCTGCTCCAGCCTGGCGGACCGCTCATGCTCCTTTTGCAGCTCGGCCGCACCGCTCTTCTCCACCGCCTTCAGCCGGGACACTTCCTCGTCTGCTTTCGTCGCCAGCGCCGTCTTGGTCGCGACATCGCGCCGCGCTGCCGCGAGATCCAGCTCCAGCCGGTCAGCCCGCGCCGCTTGCAGTGAGTTCTGCAACTCCGCCGCACCGCTTTCCCTTTCCCGCTTCAGTCGGGCGGTCTCCTCGCTTGCTTTCGCCGCCAGCGCGGTCTGCGTCTCGACATCGCTGCGGGCAGCCGCAAGATCCTGCTCCAGCCGCATCAGTCGCTCACGTTCGTCCGGTGTGGCTTTGTGAACCGAAGCTGCGCCGCTCTCTGCCGCCTGCCTGAGCTCCGCCGCTTCTTCACCGGCTTTGCGGGCCTGCGCCTCGAAGGCGTAGATCGTGCTTCGCGTCTGCGAAAGCTCCTGTGCCAGCGCGTCGGCCTTCGCGCGCGATTCCCGCAGTTCGGCGGCCCCGGCCTCCACAGTCCGCTTCTGCCGCAGGGCTTCATCGGCCGCCTTTGCCGCCAGCGCGGTCTGGGCCTCGACATCACGCCGCGCGATCGCGAGATCCTGCTCCAGCCTTGCGGACCGCTCTCGCTCCTTTTGCAGGGAGCCCTGCGACTCGGCCGCTCCGCTTTCGCTTTGCTGTTTCAGTCGGGAAACCTCCTCGCCTGCTTTGGTGGCCAGCGTGGCCTGGGTCTCGACATTGCTGCGGGCAGCCGCAAGATCCCGCTCCAGCCGCGCGAACCGCTCACCTTCGTCGGGTGTGAATTTGCCGGCCGAGGCCGTGCAGCTTGCAACCGCCTGCCTGAGCTCCGTCGCTTCATCTCCGGATTTGCGGACTTGGGCTTCGTATGCGTAGATCGAGCTCCGCGACAGCGAGAGGTCTTGTGCCAGCGCCTCGGCTCGTTCGCGCAATTGCCTGAGCTCGGCAGCTCCGACGTCCGCTGCCTGCTTCTGCCGCAGAGCTTCTTGCTTTGTCGTTGTCGCCAACGCCATCTGGGTCTCGACATCGCGCCGCGCTGCCGCCAAATCCTGCTCCAGCTGCGCGCTCCGCTCGTGCTCCCTTTGCAGGGCCGACTGCAGCTCCGTAGCGCCGCTTTCACGCATCCCCTTCAGCCGGGAAACCTCCTCGCCCGCCTTCGCCGCCAGCGCAGTCTGGGTCTCGACGTTGCGGCGCGATGCCTCGAGATCCTGCTCGAGCCGCGCGGACCGCTCGCGCTCCCGCTGCAGATCCGCCGCGCCACCTTCCGCCGCTGCTTTCAGCCGAGACGCTTCCTCACCTGTTTTTGTCGCCAGCACAGTCTGGGTTTCGACATCACGCCGCGCTGCCGCCAGGTCCCGCTCCAGGCGCTCCGCCCGCTCACGCGTCTCTTGCAGGGAGTTCAGCAACTCCGCGCCGTCCTGCGCGGCCTGCTTCTCTTGGACCGCCTTGCCCGCCAACGCGGCCCGGGCCTCGATATCGCGGCGCGCCGCCGCGAGACTCTGCTCCAGCGACTCGGCCCGATAGCGCTCCTGCTCGAGACGTTGCAGCAACTCGATGTCACGTCTTGCATTCGTCAGGTCGCAGGAGAGCGACTCCGCCCAGTTGTATTCCCGTTTCGAGGCCTGCCCCGTGTCGCCGACGCTCGCTTGGGCGACCTGCACCGGTCTGTCATTGCCGCCTCGACCCGGCGGCAAGGCTTCGGGAGCGCCGTTCCTTGCCGCTTCGATGAAACCGGGACTACCGGCAGCCGCCGAATGCTGCGGTTGCGTCGAAGGGCGGGCCGGATCTGGGGAAGCCCGTGTTTCCGGCGCGCACACCATTGCGAGCATGGCAGCAGTCGTCCACGACAGCGCGGACCGTCCCGCCCTGGGCAGCAGCCGGCGCGACGCATCTGCGATGTCGCAACCGGCAACTGCCTTGTCCTTGAGGATAACCGGACCCATCCGCAATCACCTGCCGCACGGCGACACAAGCTGTTGAGGTGCGGTATTATGCGCCGTACCGCAGCGCGAAGCCTACAGCCCGCATGGAGGACCCCACCCACCCCTTTCGGGTTAGGCCACAGGTCACGGCTTCACATAGGACCAGCCCTTCTCCTGCAGTTCCATCACGCGCACGACGCCTGACTTCACCACCTCCGCCTGGCGAACGATCGGGATGTCCTTGTTCTCGGCTTTGTGCATTTTTTCCTGGGTATTGCCGCAGGCCTTGAACGAGACCTCCGGCGTGCTCAGCGCCATTTCCTCGAGACGGGCTTTCACCGGCGACGTGTCGTCGCGCAGCATGTGCAGGCCGGGTCCGAAGGTGACCACCTCGATCTTCACCTTCTCGCCGAGATCCTTGTAATATTGCGCAACGTTGACGGCGTTGTTGAGCGCGAGATTCATGGCTGCGGGATCGTTCGTGTTCACCTGCAGGATCAGGTTGTGCGACTTGGTGTTGGATGGAAGCCGGGCGTTCGCGTTGAGAGGAGATCGTTCCCCCTTGTGGGTGGTCGCCTTGCGCGAGACATGAACCCTTTGGACCTTTTCTGAAACGTGCTGATAGTCCGCAGTGCGGTTCGTTGTTGTCGGTGTCCAGTACCGTCCGCCGCCTTGCTCCGCCGCAGCGTATGAAGCGGACAGCAGCACCGTTGCGGCTCCGATCATGGTTACCTTCGCAATTTGCTGAAACACGCGCATGGATGCCTCTCCTGTTAAAGACACGTTATTGAAATCTCTAGCCGTTGGGTTTTGCGGTCGGTTGTGGCCACCTGCAGGCAGCGGAGATCTTCGCGCGCACCACATCCATCCCGCTCAACGGGAACACCGCATCCAGCGCCGGCCCGGTACGGGGTGCGAGGTGAATACTGAGACCTCCGCCGTCCGGAAGGGACTGCAGCAAGCGAATCACATCGCCGCCGAACGCAACACCGGTCCCGGACGCAGGCACAGCTGCCGCGACTTGCTGCGGCGGACCGTCGTTGATGCGGTAGGAAATCGCATATCCATCGCCGCGACCGGACACACGGGGTCCGGCGACGATCAGTTCGCTCCGCCCGCCATGGCAGCGAATCGAAAGCGTCATTCCGCTTTCGCCGGCACCGTCGCGCGATGACGTCGTGGCGGTGGCGACCGGTGAATAGTCGAGCGGTGAAGTCGTCAGGCTGACGACCCAGCTGTTACCCAGGTTCGCCTGGGGCAGCGCCGACGCCCGCGGTGTCTTGTCGGAGCACTCCGGCCGTTCGGATCGTTCCTTGGCGGAGCAATCGCGGAGCTGAGCGATCTGGCGATATCCTGCCGCCTGCGCCGAAGCAATGCCGCTTGCGAGCAAGACTCCAGCCACCGCGCAGGTCGCCGCGCGTCTCATTGCGATGTATTTGCGGCGGCGCGCGGCTCGCGATCGAGCCACGCCTGCGCTGCGGGGAAGCGCGTCAGGCCGGGAACGGTCGCGGCGAGATTGATCGTCTTCCACTTTTGGTCGAAGCCCGGCTGCTGCAGCTTGTCGATCCGCGAGAACAGATACTCCACGAAGCGCGCAAGGCGCTCATAGCGGTTCGACTTGGCCGGAAAGTTGAAAGCCACCAGGGCGGTCGGCACGGCGATTGTCGTGACGCGCTCGCCCTGCTTGATGAGATTGGGATACTCCGTGGCCTCGAGCGAGGCGGGAAGATAAAAGTCTTCGAACCTCCTGTCATAGGGAACAGGCAGGAACTTGAACCCCGGGTCCCAGCGGCCGCGCACGAAGGCATCCACCGGCTTCGAGGTGATGAAGACGACCGCGGCCATCTCGCCCTTGCGCATCTGCTCGAGCGCGACCTGATGGGGGATGAAGGTTTTTTCCACATCGAGGCCCAGGCGGCTGAAGATCAGCGGCCCCGAATAGGCCGCCGCAGTACCCAGATTATTGAAGTTCACCTTCTTGCCGGCGAGATCGCTCAGGCTTTGGATCTCGGGACGAACGAAGATATGCAGTTCGGACGGAAACAGATTCAGCACGAAAGCCAGCCGTTGCTGGATATCCGGCACCTGGCTCCTGTATTCCTCGAGCACGTCGGAATTGATGATGGCGGCATCGATGCCGCGCAAATACAGCAGTGAGTTCACATTCTCCGTCGGCCCGCGCGTCACGACCGGCAACACATGCAGCTTGTCGCCATCGTCTACGACGCGGGCGATTTCGGCCGCGAGACGAATGGGCGCGCCCTCGAGCAGGCCCCCGGCGAGGCCGACCGTCCAGGCATTCATCGTCACCTGCGGCTTTTGCGGCGGTGGCTCACGGCGCAATTGACGCGGTGCAGCAGGTTGCGCCTGTGCATCCACGTTTGACAGCGGAACGGTCGTGAGCAGCGGAATCAGCAGCGCCAGCATGCGCAACGGGTGCAATTCCCTTTTTGCGGTCTGTCCCATGGGATCTCCGCCCTCGCCGATCGGTGATTTTGTCGTAGTTTCATGCAGTTCATCGGCGCGCGCTATTTCTCCCCATGGGGGAGCCCACTACTCCTTCCGGATTATCCATTGTGCGTGTCCTACGCCGCGGCAGCGAGGGATCGACAAGCCCGGAGCCAGTCGCGCCTGGCCGGCTGCCGCTAGCCCAGGATAGCCCACCCATGCGGCGGCAGCGTGAGCTCGGTCCTTGCGCCTGCCCTGCGCACCGCAACTGACCCTGCGAGTCTGTCGACGCCAGAGTCGATGGTGCGTACGACCGCTGCGTCGGCCAGGTTCAGGGCAACCCATAGCCGATTGCCTTCGTCGAATGCTTCGAAGACGAGGTCGGAATTGCGAAGCTCGATCATATGGGACTTCGCCCGGAGCAGCCATGGATGCCTCCGCCGCAGTCCGATCAGCTCCTGATGGAGCCGGTAGACCGGCCAGCCGAATGGCGCCAGTTCGGCTGGCGCCGCCGGAAAGGTCGGACGGATCGCGTCGTCACCTCCGGCACGACGCTCCTTGATCCCGCGGAACGCCTGTTCATCCCCCGCGTAGATCGAAGGCGTGCCGCCACAGGTCATGAGGGTGACCAGCGCGTGCGCGATATGCCGTTCGTCCAGAAGCCGGCTCGCGATCCGCGTGACGTCGTGATTGCCGATGAACGTCTGCGGCACGAAGCGGTCGAGCATCGCATTGTGCCGCCCGAGCGCCCATGCGAGCTCATGCAAGTTGCGATCGTTCAGGGCGCTCCAGATCGCCTTCCAGAGCTCGTATTGCGTGACGGCATCGACGCCGGTCTCGGCGACGAATCCGGTATAATCGCCGTGGATCACCTCGCCGAAAATGTAGGCGTCGGCATGCCGCGCGCGAACCGCAGGCAGGACGCGCCGCCAGAATTGCCGCGGGACGGCATAGGCTGCGTCGAGGCGCCAACCATCGGCACCGCGATCAAGCCAGTGATTCATCACGCGGATGACATAATCGACGACCGCGGGCTCGTCATGGTTGAGCGTCACAAGCTGGTGGTGACCCTCGAAGGTCGCGCAATCGGGCGCCTGACCGTCCGGGGGCCAGGTCAAGCGAAACCAGGCGGCATCCGGCGATTGCGGGCCGCCGGCGACAGCGCGCTGAAAGCGTGGAGATTCACGGCCGAAATGGTTGAACACGCCATCCAGGATGATGCGCAGGCCACGGCCACGGGCTGCTGCGACCAATGCATCGAAGTCCGCATCGTCCCCAAGCCGCCCGTCGATCAGGAAGTGATCGATAGTGTCGTATCCGTGGGTCGACGAGGCAAAGATCGGCCCCAGCAGGATACCGGATGCGCCAAGATCGACGGCGTAATCGAGCCATCCCACCAGGTGGTCAAGGCGATGCACGATGCCGGCACACGCGCCGGCCTCCCGTTCGGCGCCGACGAAGCCGAGCGGGTACACATGCCACCAGACGGCATGCTTGATCCAGTTGCTCCCGCGACCCTCCAAGCCGTATTCACTCCTCAAGCCGGTCACTACCCTTGACGAAGGTCATGCCGATCGCGCCGAGCGTCAACAGCACGGCGATCGGAACGAGACCGACAGCCTGGGACTGAAAGCGCGCCGTCAGGATGCCAACCAGCATCGGTGCGATCCAGACCGTCGTACTGGCAGTCAGGCCGAACAGCCCGA
The DNA here is from genome assembly GCF_020194035.1 of Bradyrhizobium sp. BRP56. Classification (NCBI taxonomy): domain Bacteria; kingdom Pseudomonadati; phylum Pseudomonadota; class Alphaproteobacteria; order Hyphomicrobiales; family Nitrobacteraceae; genus Bradyrhizobium; species Bradyrhizobium sp. BRP56. The sequence continues at coordinate 12,177 of NZ_JADYVV010000041.1, read as the reverse complement.
AATACGAGCCGACGCGCATCGGCGGTACGATCTGAATGATCATGGCGCGCCCCGACGCGATCGAGGCCACCGCGAATGCCGTCATCGATCCCGACAGCAGCATGAAGACGATTTCGGGCAGGGTTCGAAAAACCGGGCCGTTCCACAGCGGCGGCGCGGCCGGATCATGGGGCCAGAAGAAGATCATCCTGTCCGGCGTCGTGCCGAGAACCATGACCAACAGCACGACCGTAATCGATATCTGGACGATGATGGCGCGGCGCGTGCCAAGTCGCGCGTTCAGGCCTGCCGCAAGCAAGCCGCCGAGAGCGGCGAACGCGATCTTGACGACGGCAAAACTCAGCAGCTTGAAGCCGTGCCATCCCATCACGCCCGAGGCATAGATGCCTTCGAAGATGATAAGGGTGTGAAAGCCGTCGGCATAGAAGGTGCGGGCGATCAGGAATTTCAGCAGGTTTGGCTGCCTTCGCAGACCGGCGATCAGGGCGAATACGTCCCTTGAGCCGAGGCGGACCGCCCTCACGAAGCTCTCGCCCGATGCCGGCGCGTCGATGGTGAAGCGAAGCAGCATGAACAGGCCGGCGCAGGCGAGCGCCGCGATCAGAGGCCCGATCAACCGCTCCATCTCGTGGCTCGCCTGCGAGAAGCCAAACAGCGGCTCGTCGGGGATCCCGAACCAGTGCAACTGCCCGGGAAGCGCAAATCCCCACAACAGGAACGTCATGATGGCGACGGACACGAGATTTGCGATACCCAGGCTGACACCCGAGTAGCGGCCAACCCGCGACATCCCGACCGCCGGTCCCAGCATCGCGTTATGCAGGATCTCGGAATAGACGAACAGCAGATTGAGCGCCATCACGATGACCAACACGGCAGCGACCGACAGTCCGCTGCGGTCCGGCTTCGCCCACCACAGGCTGACCAAGAGCGGCAGCGAGATGAGGATGCAGGCCGTGATCCACGGCTTTCGCGGACCCATCCGGTCGAGCGACGCGCCGAGAAACGGCACTGTCACGGCACCGACCAAACCTGCAGCAAAGCCGTATCGCGCAAACAGCGTTTGTCCGAGCACGGGATCGCCGATCATGACCTTGCTGACATAGGGCGCAAAAATGTAGATCTTGAGCAGAACCAGATACGGGATCCGGGTCGCCTCGTAGCCGATCCATGACCATGCGCTGAGCGTCAGGGCGCGCGAGCCAGGGCTTGCGGTCGCGACGGGTCGCGATACGGCAATAACATCCTCAGACATCCGGAGCGTTTCCCCTGTGGCGTGGCTGCTGCGTCCCACGCGGTTGTTACGACGGGCTCTTGCGATCGGGCGCCACAAACCTGGCGACCGACACCGGCCATTGCATCGATCCTATCGTCACCGATCGCGATCCGCCTCATCCGCGCGGGACGCATACGCACTTCCATGGATATGGAAATAGCTGCCGGCGCGGAAAGCGAAGACCGGCAACGACGCTCTCACCGAATTCGACGCCGGGCTCCTCCCGCGACGAAAATACGCCGCCGGTCAGTTGGCATGTCCAGCCGATGCGGCGCTGCGTGCGAGCCGCGGCGACAGTGCGGCATCCGAACCGAGCTTTTCGGCATGGAACTGAAGACGCGCGGCGATGCGGCCGAGCCCGACGCGTTCCGCCCAGAACATCGGGCCTCCCGTGCGCGCAGGCCAACCGTAGCCATTGAGCCAGACCACATCGATATCGGACGCGCGCTGCGCGATACCCTCATCGAGCATCTTCATGCCCTCGTCGATCATCGGATAGAGCAGCCGCTCCAGAATTTCTTCGTCCGTGACCCGACGCGAACGATAGCCGCGGCTCCGTGCAAACTCGGCAATCAGCGCCTCCACTTCCGGCGACGGCGTCGCGACACGCTCGGCGTCGTAGTCGTAGTAGCCCTTCGAGGTCTTCTGTCCGCGTCGGTCGCGTTCACACAACAGATCGCGAATGCTTTCGCCCTTCGACGTCTCGCGCCGCCAGCCGAGATCGAGGCCCGCCAGATCGCTCATCTGGAACGGCCCCATCGGAAACCCGAATGCGGTCAGCACGCGATCGACATCCCAGGGCCTTGCTCCTTCGAGGATGAGCCTTTGGGCCTGCGCCTGTCGCCGTCCGAGCATGCGGTTGCCGATGAACCCCGGGCAGACACCGGAAACGACGGCGATCTTGCCGATCCGGCCGGCAAGGTGCATTGCGGTCGCAAGCTGCGACGGTCCCGTCTTCGCCCCACGCACGATTTCGAGCAACCGCATGACATTCGCCGGCGAGAAGAAATGCAGCCCGATCACCGCCTCGGGTCGGCGCGTCTCCGCGGCAATCGCGTCGATATCGAGCCGGCTGGTGTTCGACGCCAGGATGGCGCCCGGCCTTGCAATCGCATCGAGCTTGCGAAACACATCCTTCTTGACCGCCATGTTCTCAAACGCGGCCTCGATGATGAGATCGCAATCGGCAAGCTCGTCGATGACGAGGCCCGGCGTCAGCAATGCCAGCGCACGCTCGACGTCGTCCGCAGCGAGGCGGCCGCGGCTTGCGGCGCGCGTGTAGTTTCGCCGGATCGTGGCGACACCCCGCTCCAGCGCGGCCTGGTCGCGCTCGACGATCATCACGGGAATCCGATCGACAGGAAATTCATGGCGATGCCGCCCCCCATCGTACCGGCGCCGAGAATCCCGACGCGCTTGATCGGGATCCTCGGCGTATCGGCACTCACACCATCGATCCGCGCCGCACTGCGCTCTGCGGCGATGATGTGCTGCTGCACTTCCGACAGATCGGCCTCGCGCTTGCTCATGCGGTCCCTCCATGAAAGATCTCGAACAGGCCGGCGGCGCCGATACCGCCTGCGCAACACATCGTCACCACGCCATAGCGGGCCTTGCGACGCCTCCCCTCGTGCATCAGATGTCCGACGCAGCGCGCGCCCGTCATTCCATAGGGGTGACCGATCGCGATCGCGCCGCCCGAGACGTTGAGCCGCTCATCGGGAATGCTAAGCCGGTCGCGGCAATAAAGCAGCTGCGATGCGAACGCCTCGTTCAGCTCCCAAAGGTCGATATCGTCGATCCGCAGCCCGTTGCGTTCGAGCAGCTTGGGTACCGCGAGGACCGGGCCGATGCCCATCTCCTCCGGTGCACAGCCGGCGACCGCCATGCCACGATAGGCTCCGAGCGGCTCGAGGCCACGCCGCTCCGCCTCCGCGGCTTCCATCAGGAGCACCGCCGCAGCGCCGTCGGACAGTTGCGAGGCGTTTCCGGCGGTGACAAATCGCCCCTGTTTGACAAAGCGCCCACCGGCGAACACGGGCTTGAGCTTGGCGAGATCCTCAACGGTGGTTTGCGGACGATTGCCTTCGTCCCGCGTCAGCGTAACCTCCCTGACGGCGGTTTCGCCGCTGGCGTGATCCGTGACCGTCATCTCGGTCCTGAGCGGTGCGATTTCCCGGTCGAAGCGGCCTTCGGCTTGCGCTATCGCCGTCCGCTGCTGTGACCGCAGGGCATAGTCGTCCTGCGCCTCGCGGCTGACACCGTAACGTTCCGCGACGAGCTCGGCCGTCTCGATCATCGAGCTCGTGAGGCCCGTTGCATGGCGAAGGATCCATCCTCCCACGCCCGGTAACGGTTGACCTTGTCGTTCTGCACCAGGCTGATCGATTCCAGGCCGCCACCGATCGCGACCGGTGCACCGTCATTGATGATGTACTTCGCGGCAGTCGCGATTGCCATCAGACCGGACGAGCATTTGCGATCGATCGACATTGCGGCGACGCTGTCGGGAAGTCCGGCGCGCAGCGCGGCGTGACGGACGACGTTGTTGCCGGAGGTCCCCTGCTGCTGCGCGGCGCCCATCACCACGTCGTCGACCTCGGCAGGATCGAGCCCGACGCGCTCGACGACTGCGCGAATGACGTGCCCACCCAGCGTCGGCGCCGTCGTATTGTTGAACGCGCCTCGATAGGCCTTGCCGATCGGCGTCCGCGCCGTCGAAACGATCACAGCTTCACGCATCAAAACTCCTCCTGTCCGGAAATTTCCGTCGATCGACCGTGCCGGGCTTTGGCCTTTCGTGCTGCGTTCAACTGAGCTCGGCCGACGAATATCCGAGGATGGCGCGCGCGATGACCAGCCGCTGGATCTGGCCGGTGCCCTCATAGATGTCGGTGATGCGGCCATCGCGCAGGAATTGCTCGACCGGATGATCATGGCTGAGGCTCATTGCCCCCAGCAGTTCCATCGCGCGCTGCGGACCGCTGCGGCAGAGCTCGCCACCCTTCGCCTTTGCGACCGACGCCTCGAGGTTGTTGGGTTCGCCGCGTGCCGCGAGCCAAGCCGCGCGCAGTACCGTCAGCGTCGCGGCCTCGATGTCGGCCTCGAGCTCCAGCAGCGTCTGCTTCGTGGAGGTCCGAGCGTGCGGCCCGCGGTCCCAGTCGACCGCGATTCCCTCCTCGGCCAGCTGATCCCGCGCATACCGGAAAGCGCCGAACGCCTTTCCGATCCCGCCCGCGGCAACGGTCGGACGGGTGATATTGAACGTCTTGAGCACCCCTTTGTAGGAGGCGGAGCCCTCGTCCGCGCCTTGCGGCACGCGCTCGTCGCCACCGATCAGATGGTCGCGCGGGATGCGGCAATCGCGAAACGCGTAGGCCGCGGTATCGCTGCTGCGAATCCCGAGCTTCTTTTCCTTGCGGACCAGCTCGAACCCGGGCGTGCCCTTCAGCACCAGGAACGATTTGATGCCGCCGCGACCGGCCGCCTTGTTGACGGTCGCCCAGACGATCGTGCCGTGGCATCGCACCCCATTGGTGACGAAGATCTTGTCGCCATTCAGCACCCACTCGTCGCCGTCGGGTGCGGCGGTCGTCTGGATCGCCTTGGTATCGGATCCGGCGCCCGGCTCGGTGATCGACATCGCCAGCATCAGATGCCCCCACCGCTTCTGCTGGGCGGGCGTGCCGGCCGCGCCCAGCGCCGCGTTCCCAAGCGCCGATGGCGCCTGGCGCAACGGCACGCCGTTGTGCGCCTCGCGCTCGATCTTGATCAGCATCTGCATGATCACGGATGGCGTGTCGTCACTGGGCCGACGCCGCATCCGATCGAGCAACGAGGGGAACGCCGCAGCCTCCGCAAACGCTTTCGGCAGGATTTCGTCCTCGTTCGCGTCGTAGTGGCGCGCGTATTTCTCGCTGACCTTTGCCTCTTCGGCTACTCCCGAAAGAATGTCCCGATCGCTGTCCGAAAGCGTGAAGTCCACCATGCTCTGCCCCTTCATGCCACCGCGAGCGCGCCGTGGATGGTCAGCATCCGCGCGTTGCGCAGCCACATCTCGAGCGGAAGATCGCGGATATAGCCGTGGCCGCCGAATATCTGCAGCCCGTCGTCAGCGATCTTGATCGCGCGACGGTTGACGTAGTCCTGCGCAAGGACCGCCATTTTTGAAACATCGACTCCCCGGTCGAACGCGGCAGCGGCCTTCCAGACCAGCCAGCGCATGGCTTCGCACTCGATATGCATGTCAGCGAGCATGAAGGCGATCGACTGCTTCTTCGCGATCGGCTCGCCGAATGCAACGCGTTCCCTGGCGTACGGAATCGCGAAATCGGTGACCGCGCGCGCCAGCCCCACGGCGAGCGCCGCACCACCGATGCGCAGGCTGGCCAGCAGGGGGCGGATATCCGCGCCATCGCCCTCGCCGAGGATCGCATCGGCCGGAATCGACACGCCGGCCAGCTCGACCCGGGCAAACCGCATCGGCGTGAGCCCGATGGTGCCGCTTTCGCGGACAATCGTGACGCCCCGGGCACGCGGAGGGACGATGAAGGCCTTGATCCCGTCGATGCCCGGCGCGTCGTATGCCCGCGCCAGCACCAGCATATCCTCGGCCTCCTCGCCGAGAGGTACCAGCCGCTTGACGCCGGTGATCCGCCAACCGTCCCGATCCGGTTCGGCCCAGGTGGCGATCCGCGACGGATCGAATGCAAGCGAACTCTCGTGCAACGCTAGCGTTGCCACGCGGCGCAAGCTCCCGCAGAATTTCGGCAGGTCACGCTTCTTCTGCGCTTCCGACCCGAGGTCGATCAGCGGATTGACGAACAGCGACGACGCAACGACGGTGCCGCCGAGCCCGGTGCATCCGGAGCCCATCGCTTCCAACATCAATGCGCCGGTCAACGCCGAGCGCGGCGCACCGCTGCCACCATAGGCCTCAGGAATCGCGAGTGAAACCAGCCCTAGGGACCACGCTTCGTCGAGCACATCGGCCGACGCGGCACACGCTTCGTCGGCTTGCCGTGCCCGCGGCGCCAGTTCGTTCGTGGCGAACGCGACGAGCATGTCGCGGATCTGGCTTTGCTCGTCGGTGACATCAAAGCTGATCATGATGCGATAGCTCCGCGGCCGACTGCGCGCGCATGGTCGTCGCCGATTGTGCTCAGCGCGCGCATCGCGACGACGAGGTCCCAGGCCCGCTCGAACACCGCAAACCCCGCAGTCGAGAGCGCTTCGCGTGCGAAGGGCGACAGCAAGGTGTAGCTGTAGATCAGGACGGGCTTTGATCGGCGCGCGCGGAGCGCGCTGAGCGCCTCCACGTCGAGCGAGACGCTGCGTTCGTTCGACAGGGACAGCGCCAGTACGACGGAATCGACTTCATCGCCGTCAAGCAGCAGCTCGAGCGATTGAAGAACGCCACCCGTGAAGATGCCTTGCGCGGTGACATCGACCGGATTCGCGGCGGAGCCATAGGAGGGGAACGTCGGTCGAAGCCGTGCCTGCAGCTTGTGATCCAACAAAGGAACGCTGAAGCCGGCTTCCGTGAGACATTCGCTCAGCACGGTTCCGGCGCCCCCCGCCGTCGTGACAATGCCGACGCGACGCCCGGCGGCAACCGGATTGGTCAAGCATCCAAGCGCTGCTGCAACCGCATCATCCGGATCGGCGACCGCGATCACGCCGGTGGCTGCGAACATCGCGTCGAAATCCGCAGCCACCCCCGTGTCGCTGGCGGTGTGTGCGACGGCCGCACGACGGCCGGCATCGGACCGACCGATCTTGATCGCGATCACAGGCCTGCCTGCCGCACGCGCCTTGGCCGCCGCGACAGCGAACCGCTCGAAGTCGCGAATCTCCTCGAGGTAGGCGATGATGGCGGCGCAGCCGGGATCGTCGGCAAAATGCGCGATGAAGTCGACTGCGGTGAGGTCGCACTCATTGCCCGTCGTGACGACATGGCCGATCTCGAGGCCGGCGGCGCGTCCGCGACTGAGCAGCGAGAAGCCGAGACCACCGCTCTGCGCCACGATCGCAACGCGGCCGGCCGCCGCGTCCTGCGCCGGGCCGCGATGCAAGGGCTCTGCCGCCGAGCTGAACGTCGCTGCGACGCGATCGCGCACGTTGTAAAATCCCTCGCAGTTCGGACCGCAGATGCGGATCCCGGTGCGTCGCGCAATTTCCGACAGCCGCAACTGCCGTTCGGCCTTCGCCGCGCTTTCTTCGGCAAAGCCCGAGGAAATGACGATCGCCCAGCGAACGCCGGCCGCGGCGCATTGCTCGACGATGTCGCAGACCAGCTCCGCCGGGAGCGCAATGATGGCGAGGTCGATCGGGAACTCGACCGCGGCGATCGCGGGATAGCACGGCAAGCCGTTGACCTCGCGGTAGCTCGGATTGACCGGCGCAATCCGCCCGGTGAAGCCGGCGCGGCGCAGCATCCGCAGCAACAGGCCGCGGATCGAGCGCTGTTCGGCGGGCGCGGCGCCGATGACGGCGATCGAGCGGGGCGCAAGAAACGCGGCAATCGACGCCGCGTCCAAGGGTCGGAGAATTTTGTTCAAGGGACCATCCATGCAAATGTTCGGATCGCGTCAGCGCGGCAGTCCGACGAGATTCCTCGCCATGATGATGCGCTGGATCTGTCCGGTGCCCTCGACGATGTTCAGCGCCTTCGCATCGCGAAACAGCTTCTCGACGAGGTGATGACCGGCGCCCGCCTCAAGCCCGACGATCTCCATGCCCGCAGCGGCGAGATCCTGGGCGGTCTCGGCGGCAAACACCTTGGCCATCGAGGCGTCCACGACGTTGGGAATCCTGTTGTCGGCCTTCCAGGCCGCGCGCAGTGTCATGAGCCAGGCCGCGCGCAGCTGCCGGTACATCACCTCCAGCCGGTCGCGCACCCGTATCGACCGGAACGCGCCTGACTGCTTGGCGAAATTCAACGCCTCGTCGCAGGCGGAGCGCGCCAGGCCGACGGCACTCGCTGCGACGCCAACGCGCGTGGTGTTGAGCGTCCCCATCGTTGCGCCGTAGGCGCTCGACTTCGACGTCCGTTCGGGCCGCTCGCCGCCCAGGATGTTGTCGTGCGGGACCTCGCAGTCCTCGAGGATGAACGAGACCGACTCATAGGCGCGGAGCCCCATCTTGTTCTCGATCTTGATCCCGGTCATGCCGCGGTTGCCACGCTCGACGAAAAACGACCGCTGACCGGCCCGACCCTTGTCGGGATCAAGATTGGCCTGCACCAGCACCCAGTCGGCGCGCGCGGCATTGCCGATGAAGCATTTGGCGCCGTTGAGCAGATAGCCGCGATCGGTGCGCGTCGCGCGGGTACGGAACGCCGCCGTGTCGGAGCCTCCGCCCGGCTCCGTCAGCGCGAAGCTGCCCCAGCGCGGGATGTCGGTGCCGCGGAACGGTCCAAAGAAGCGCTCGCGCTGCTCCGGCGTGCCGGCGGCCGTGACGATCGGCGCCGGCAGTCCCGGCCCCGGCGCGGCGACACCCATGCCGCGATCCCAATAGGCATTCTCCTCGTTGATCGCAGCCATTCGAACCGCGGGACCTTCAGGCACCGCGCCGTCCTCGGCCGGTGCGGGATGCGTCTTCCGGAAGGCGACATACCGGGCGAAATAGGGATGATCGGGCGGCAACGGCGCGCCGTTGCGATCGGCCTCCAGTCCGGCCGGCCGGACCTCGCGCTGCCCCCACTCCCGAACCCGCTCGATATGCGCATTGAGCGCGGCGCTGAAATTGTTCACGCGGCGATCCTCTCCGAGATTGTGGCCGCAAGCGCCGCGCCAGCCTGCTCGCGCGCGGCATCGTATCCACCCGCCAGCAGGCCGAGCGCACGACAGTCCCGCATCGCCTTCTCGACCGGAAAATCACGCATGAAGCCGTGGCCACCGAGGATCTGAACGCCATTCGGGCCGACGAAGCGGCTCGCCTCGATGGCATCGACGAAAGCAGCCGCCGCCGCACCGACGGCGCGGCCCTCGCCAGCATCGATCGCCATCGCCGCATCTTCGATCAGAAGCCCCAGCCGCTCGACCGCGACGTACATATCGACGATCAGGAATGCGAGCGCCTGATGATGGGCGATCGGCTTGCCGAACGCGACACGGTCGAGCGCGTAGCTGCGCGAAAACCGGGCCGCATCGGAGAGGACGCCCCAGATCAGCGACGCGTAATAAATCCTGATCCGCGCCAATGCGTGCGCGGCACGCACCGGATCGTGCCACGCCAGAGCGGGCGCTCCGTCAAACTTGACGCCGCTCGCGCCTGCGGCGTGCAGGGCCGCGCCGCGGACCGGCTCAAACGCAAAACCTTCGTTCAACACCCATGCGCCCTGCGGACCAAGACCGACAAGCACATCGGCCCGGGCGGCGGGCATCCAGGCCACCCGGCCTGCCACGCGCGCATCGGCAACATCCCCGGCACCGGGATCCATCACGAGGGCGAAGCGGAGGCCGGACTGCCCGAGGTTCAGTGCAAGCGATTTTACCGCTTCAACCCCGCCGAAGGTCTCGATCACGTAGATCGCCGGCGCGAACCGGTCCAGCGCAAGCGCGGCGCCGGCGTCGGCTTCAGCGAGCAAACGGTTGATCCTGGCACGAGCGAGCAGACCGAGCCCGGCCCCGCCGGCGTCCTCGGCGACATCCAGCGCCTCGAACCCCAGCGCGGCAAAGCGCTCTTGCACGCTTTCGCTGACCGCACGCGCCGCCTCGAACTCGCGAAGGCGGGGCCGCAGTTCGTCAGCCGCGAAGCGCCCGATCGTCTCGGCGATGATCTCGTCGCCTTCTCCCCGCGCAAAGTCCACGCCGCCTGTCCTCCCGAGCGATTGTGCCGGGCGATGTGCGAACCGGCTCGTCATTCGCCGGCAAGTTAGATCGGGGAGGACGCGGCTCGCAATCCGCTACATGAACATGTTGGTCACTTCCATATCCATGGAAGTGCGAGACGATCAGGCTTTTGCGTTCTTCGGCAAGAACCGACGGATCGCCCCGAGCAGTGCCGCGATGTTCTGATCGAGATGCCGCTCGAGGCGGTACACCGGCCCGCCAAGCGCGATGACGAAGCTGCGGGTGAACGGCGCTTGCGGCAGCGGCATTGCAATCACGCCGATGCCCTCACTGTAGATGCCGCGGGAGAAGAAGTAGCCCTGCTTGCGGATGCGCGCGACGTTCGCCATCACGTCTTTCAGCGCCACGCGGTGGCTGCGCACCGGCTCCGCATGATTGCTGCGGTAGACAAGCGTGTCGATCTCCTCGTCCGACTTGCTGCTGAGCAAGGTCAGACCGACACCGCAGCGCGCCAGCGGGCGCAGCGATCCCGGCTCGGCCGAATAGGCCAGCGCCTGGTTCGAGCGGAGCACATGCACATATTGCGCGCTGATGTCGCTCTGGGTCCCCACGATCACCGTTTCGCGGGTACGCTCGCGCAACTCCTCCATCAGCGGCAGCATCCTGATCTCGCCGAACAGTTGCTCCGACACCCATCGTCCCAGTACCGCGATCCGCATGGTCGGCAGATAGGTCTGCGTCTTGCGGTCGTACTCCAGATAGCCGAGCGTCACGAGACTCTTCAGCATCGCCGCACCGCTTGAGACGGGGTAGCGGAGTTCGTCGCAGATCGCCTTGAGGCCGAGCGGGCGACGCGCCCGATCGAAAAATTCCATGATCTCGAACACGCGCCGTGCCGACTTGATCGCGGCATCCGCCATCGGACCCTCCGGATATGGATCTTCGTATGTGGAAAGCTGCTCCATATACGTATTTGCGATCCGGCACCACTCCCCTTGGCGCCCGTGCGCCCGACCAGCCGGCAACGGATGCCGGTCACCGGCACCAGACATCCCGGATTTCCCTCACTCCAGCCCCGCGGACGGCAGACGTATCGCCACTCGAAGTCCCCCGAGTGGAGACCGGTCCAGGCTAAGGGATCCGGCGTAAAGCTCGGCGAGTTCCCGTGTGATCGACAGCCCGAAGCCGAATCCTGGAGAGCTTTCGTCGAGCCTTTGGCCGGCCTGCACCGCCTGCGACATCTGCTCCGGCGAGAGCCCCGGTCCATCGTCCTCGACGACGAGGACGACGCTTCGCGTCTCCTCGCGAGATTCGACGACAACCTTGCTGCGGCACCAGGAGAAGGCGTTCTCCAGCACGTTTCCCAGCATCTCGTCGACGTCCTGCTGTTCGCAGGCTACCGCCAGGCCGGCCGGTATATGATTGACGAAATCGATCGTCTTGTCGGCGTTCACTTTGCCGAGGACGAGGCCGAGATCCGCGACGCGTGGCGCGATTACTGTTCTTGTCCGAACCGGACCGCCAAGTGCGGCCGATCGGGCGCGGCCCAGATGATGCCGGATGCGCCGGTCCATTAGGACGACGAGACCGTGCAGATCTTCTGAGCCTGACGATTGCTTCTGCAGCGCGACCGCCAGCGTCGCAAGCGGCGTCTTCAGTCCGTGCGCCAGATTCGACACGTGTTTGCGCGCCCGCTCCAGGTTGGAGGCGTTCTGACCCAGCAGCGCATTCAGTTCGGTGGCCAATGGCTGCACCTCGCCCGGCTGTGCGTCGGGTACGTTGTCGCGAAGTCCAGCTCTTACATCGGCGACCGCCTGACGAAGTCGCTCGAGGGGACGCAACCCCAGACGAACCTGGATCAGCATCGCTAAGATCAATGCGATGCCGAGCACCGCGAGCGACAAGGCCAACGTGCGCATCGCTTCCCACAATGGCCCGCGCACCGCGTCTCTCGGCGCGGAGGCCACGATCGTGACAGGAGTGCCGGACACCGCGACGTTCAAGATGCGAAAGTGGAGTGCGTTGTCGTATGGACCCTTGCCGTCGGCAGGCAGCGGGCGTTCTCGCGGAGGCGGATCTTCGCCGATCGGGGGAGGCGGCGGAGGG
>NZ_JADYVV010000040.1:0-82069 GCF_020194035.1 Bradyrhizobium sp. BRP56 | reverse complement strand
ATGTACCGGAGACGTCGGCCGACGTCTCCGACCTGGAGCGTGAAATCGGCTTCCGCCCGCAGACGCGGATCGAGGATGGCATTGCCAGGTTTGTCGCCTGGTATCGGGCCTATCACGACGTCGATCGCACTTAGTGCGCTCATTGCGAGACCTGGTTCGAGAAAGCCTGATGGGACGTGCAGCGGGGTGCTGAAGTGGACGTTGTCGCTCGTTTGGCGGCTGCTTCGGACTGATCATCACCTCCAGCGCAGTCGCTCCGGCACAAACGGCCGACGCCTAGGTCGCTCTTTCGTTGGTCCATCCTGTGCGCTTCGCTATAGGATTTTGGTCCGGAAGAAGCCGAGGACTTGCGTAAGGTCCTTGGCGTCTTGATCTCTGGTGATCGCTCGATAAACTCTCTGCACGGCCGCTTGTGCGCGCTGATGCCTTGGAGACCGAACGAAGGAAAATGCCATGGTTGAGGTTGGCCGAGGGCTTGACCTGGAGGCGCAGCGGGCGCCGGATCTGGATCGTTATTCGGTCATGGTCGCACGAGCTAGGGCGCTTATACCGGCTTTGCACGAACGAGCGCCACGGACCGAAGAACTTCGCCGCCTGCCGCCGGAGACTGAGCGGGATCTCCTTGATAGCGGCCTTTTCCGGATCCTGCAGCCCAAGCGCGTCGGAGGCAGCGAGCTCGACTATGTTGCCCTGGTCGACTGCGCCGATGCCCTCGGTCAGGGAGACGCCTCGGTCTCCTGGAATTTTGCCAACCTTGCAAGTCACCACTGGATGCTGGCTATGTTCGCGCCCGAAGCGCAGAGCGCGGTATGGGGAGAGGATCCGGATGCGCTGATCGCGTCCTCCTTTGTCTTCCCGGCAGGTCGTGCGAGGAAGGCCGGCGGCGGATATGTTCTGAGTGGTCATTGGCCGTTTTCGTCCGGGGTGGAATCCTGCGGATGGAACATGCTCGCGAGCGTGGTCGCCTCGGATGATGAGGCCGATGGTGTCGAGTATCGGCTGTTCCTGTTGAACAGGCGGGATTACAGCATCGACGACACCTGGAATGCGGCTGGTTTGCGCGGAACGGGATCGAACGACGTGCGGGTAACCGACGCATTCGTTCCCGAGCATATGACGGTTGCCGTCAGCGATCTTGCGGGAGGTGCGACGCCGGGCAGTGTCGTCAATCCGAATGCGCTCTACATGCTTCCGGTGTTTTCGTTGTTTCCCTATGTGTTGTCCGGGGTTGGTTTGGGAAATGCGCAGGCTTGCCTTGATGACTATGTCGAGATCGCGCGACACCGCGCTTCGACATATAACCGGGCCAAGATCGGGGATCTGCAAAGCACACAGATCAAGATCGCCGAGGCGTCCGCGAAGATAGATGCCGCGCGGCTAATCATGCGCACGAACTGCGTTGAGGCACTTGCGGAGGTCCGGCGTGGCGATATCCCGGGCATCGCAGCGAAGACAAGGCTTCGGCGCGACGGTGCGTTCGCGGTCAATTTGTGCACCGAGGCGGTGTCTCTTCTATTTGCGGCGGGCGGCGCACGCAGCCTGTTCACCTCGGGGGCGTTGCAGCGCCAATTCCGCGACGCGCATGCGGTGAATTCGCATCTCGCGTTCAATTTCGACGCGGCGGGCACCAATTACGGGCGGGTGGCTCTTGGGCTGCCGTCTGAAAACCTGACGCTTTGAGGTTAGCCGGATGTCCGACTCGCCCAAACATCCGCTGGATCCCGCCAGTGAGCTCGCAAGCGATAGTTCGGCGATCGATCCCCGTGATTTCCGCAATGCGCTCGGTACGTTCGCAACAGGTGTGACGATAGTCACCGCGATGTCGGCCGAAGGAAGGCCGTATGGAATTACTTGTAATTCCTTTGCATCGGTGTCGCTCAACCCGCCACTGGTGTTGTGGAGCCTGGGCATGTTTTCGCAGGGGCTACCGATCTTCCAGAACGCCAGCCATTTTACGGTCAACGTTCTGGACGCGTCGCAACAGGCGTTGGCGATGCAGTTTGCCAGATCGTCGGATGACAAGTTCGCGGGTGTGAGCTGGACGCCGGGTCTCGGGAATGCTCCCGTGCTTGCTGATGTGGTCGCGAATTTCCAATGCCGTGCCGCCAACCGCTACTATGGCGGGGATCACGTCATTTTCCTGGGCGCGGTGGAAGCCTACGCTTATAACCGGAACAGTCCGCTGTTGTTCGCGCGCGGAGGTTTTGGCCGGTTTTTGGCTGACGGTGGTGACAAGACATCATGAATCGAAAGACGCCCGTCAAGCGTGTTCGTGCCAAGCAGAGGCGACTATCAGCTGTCGATCGTCGCAGTGAATTCGTTACCAAGGCAACCGAGCTATTTGCGGAGGAGGGATTTGGCGGCGGCACGCGTGCCCTTGCCCACAAGCTCGGCGTGACGCAGCCGCTGCTTTACCGCTACTTTCCGAGCAAGGACGATCTCATCAAGGAGGTCTACCGCAAGGTATATCTCGAGCCGCTTGAAATCGGCTGGGAGAAGGTGCTCTCGGATCGGTCACGTCCGCTCCGCGTGCGGCTCCAGGAATTTTACGAAATCTATACCGACGCGATTTTCAACCGAAGATGGCTCCGGATCTATCTCTACTCCGGCTTGAAGGGCCTCGATATCAATCGCTGGTATGTTGGCATGGTCAAGGACAAGATCCTGACGCGCATTCTCAGGGAATGCCGCCACGACGCGGGCCTCGCGACGCAAGGCAGGCCCAGCGCCGCAGAACTCGAGCTGGCCTGGGTGTTTCACGGCGGCATCTTCTATTATGGCGTACGCAAGTACATCTACGAAGCGCCTGTTCTCGAGGACAAAGCGCAGATGATCAGTGACGCGCTGGATATCTTCCTCGCGGGATTTGAGAGGATGGCCGAGAGCGCGACCGATCGTCGACGGGCGCCGATCAAGGTCGTCGGCTGACCCGCGCTACATTGTCGCCATCTGACCCCGATACCAATCTCCGATCTCGCTTGCCGTCATGAGGGCGACGCCGTCATGGCCGATGACATAATCGAGCAGGGCCTCCAGGTACTTGATACGATGCGGCACGCCCGTGATGTAGGGATGCACCGAGATGGCCATGATCCGCGCGTTCTCTGCGCCCTCAAGATACAGCCGATCGAACTGGTCAGTGCAGCGCGTCAGGAACTGTTCCGACGGAAGGTGTTGCAGCGCGTGAATGACAATGTCGTTGGTCTCGACCGAATAGGGAATCGTCGTCACGGTGCCGTGCGGCGTGGCGATGTCCTGGGGGAGATCGTCGATCACCCAATCGGCCACGTATTCGATCCCGTTGAGGCGCAGGAGATCGAGCGTGTCTTCGGTTTCGGTCAGGCCCGGGCTTTCCCATGATCGCGGCGGCTTGCCGGTAAATCCAGCAATCGTGTCGACCGCGCGCTTGATTGCGTCCGCCTGGTTCTCGACCTTGTGCATCGGGCCCTGAACAAACCCGTGTCCCATGAATTCGAATCCCGCCTCGCGCGCCGCCGACGCCACACGCGGATAGCTGTTGCAGACGTTGGCGTTCGCAGCCAGCGTCACCGGTATCTTTCGATCGGTGAGGGCTTTGAACTGCCGCCAGAAGCCGGCGCGCATGCCGTATTCATGCCACGACCAGTTCGGCACGTCGGGCAGCAGGGGCTGGCCCATCGGTGGGCTCAGCACGGTGCGTGGCATCGCATTCTCGATGCGCCATTCCTCGACATTGAGGATAACCCATACGGCAAGCTTCTTGCCGTCAGGTAATGTCAGTTTCGGTCGGTCGACCTGCGCCTGGTACGGAATGCGATCAGTAAAGGCCATGTCGAACCTCCTTCACGTCGATGATCCGGCAGCGGTGGCATTGATCCGCGGCAGGACCCTCTCGGCCATCAGGATCATCGATTGACGGCCAAGCTCGCGATCTTTCCAGTCCTTGCCGGCATAAAGCAGGGTTCCGAAGGTGCCAATGTCTTCCTGGAACGCCAGCAACTGGTCAGCCACGCTTTCAGGCGTGCCGTGGATGATCAATTTGTCGCAGATCGATTCCAGTGTGACCTCAGCGTCGGCTTGATCCCGTCGCGTCTTGAACAATTCGAGCCGGCCGCTGCGCTTCAGCTTCGTGAACAACTGGTGATAATAGTACACGTACGGACTGTCGGGCGACGTGGCATAGGCCTTCGCAGTTGCTGCATCCTTTGCCACGAACACGCTCTTGGCGACGCGCCAATTGGCAGGCTCGGCTGCCCGGTTCACGCGCGCACAACCCTCGACATATTTCGGCCAGTGGCTCTTCACCCAGGCCGGCATCAGGAAGTTTGCCGAGATTGGATCCCAGCCGCGCGCCGCCGCCTCCGTGACGCCTCTTGAGAATGGCGCCACCGCGGTTACCACGATTGGCGGGTGAGGAGCCTGCAAAGGGCGAGCGACGATTCCCTGGCCGATGTCCTCGATCAGAGTCCGCTTGACCGAGACGTTCCAATATTTGCCCTGCAGATCATAGGGCGGTTTACCAGCCCAGATATCAAGAACCTGGTTGATGGCTTCGAGGAACATGGCATTGCGGTCGGCATCGAGATTGCCGAAAACCTCCGCGTCGGACAGCAATCCACCAGGGCTGATTCCGAGGATGAAGCGGCCATCAAGCATGTGATCGAGCATGGCGACGGACGCTGCGATGGCTGCCGGATGCGTGTTTGGCAGGTTGATGGTGCCGGTTCCAAGCTTGATCTGCTTGGTTGCGGCTGCGAGCCAGGCAATGAAGGCGATGCTGGAGGTGATGTTCTCGGCCTTGTCGGTGACATGCTCGCCGACATACGCCTCGGTGAACCCGAGTTCGTCCGCGAGCAGAAAAGCCTCGCGATCCTCCCGGAGCGATTGTCGCCAATCCTTGTCGAGAGGATGGATCGGCATCGTAAAAAAACCGAGCTTCATGATCCGCCTCCCCGCGATTTGAGCTTTTGTTGGCAAGGAACCTGCGTCCTTCCCGACGCGAAGACAAGCCCTGCCGCACAAATAATCACTCGATAAACAAGCTTGACCTTTGAAGGGGGCGGCCCTCTAATCGGGCAAACCAAAATTGGGCCCGGGAGGCCACGCCCACATGAAAGCTGCGGCTTTCGCCTACGCCCGCGCGACCAGCGTCGTGAATGCGCTGGAGTTGCTCGCCATGCATGGCGACAAGGCGAAGGTTCTGTCGGGAGGTCAGAGCCTGATGCCGGCGATGAACCTTCGGCTCCTGTCCCCGGACATTCTGGTCGATATCGGCGGCCTCGCCGAGTTGCGCGGCATCACCGTAAGGGGAGACGTGCTGGTCGTCGGCGCGCTGACCCGGCACGTCGATCTGCTCGGATCGCCGGAGGTTGCACTGCACGCGCGGCTGTTGCGCGATGCCGTTGCCCACGTTGCCCATCCCGCAATTCGCAATCGCGGAACGATCGGCGGTAGCCTCGCTCACGCCGATCCTGCCTCGGAGCTGCCGGCCTGTGTTGTGGCGCTTGACGCCACCATCGTTGTTCGGGGCTCGGCCGGCGAGCGCCGGATTGCTGCGACTGAGTTTTTCAGGGGAATCTACGAAACAGCTCTGCTGCCGGACGAGTTGCTTGTCGCGGTCGAGGTGCCGGTCGCGGGCCAAGGCTCGACATTTTTCTTTCAGGAGTATGCCCGGCGGCATGGCGACTACGCTGTTGTTGGCCTCGCCGCCCGTGCGGTAGTTGCGGCCGGCGGATTCTCAGCTCTTCGGCTCGGCTTCTTTGCTGTTGGCGATCGCCCGTTGCTCGCGGCGACCGCCGGCAAGCTGATCGATGCCACCGTAACGCCGACCTTGCTCGCAGAGGCGGCGACCGCACTTGCCGATGAACTCGATCCACACGAGGACCAGCAGGCGACCGCGGCCATGCGTCGACACCTCGCGACGGTCTTGCTCCGGCGCTGCGTGGCAGCATTGCTCGCACGGCCAGAACTGGAAACGGGAGTCGGCAAGTGAACGCTCCGGTGCCGGTCTCGCTTCTGGTCAACGGCGAACCCATCGACGCCTTCGTCTTGCCGCGGCTCAATCTTGCTGATTTCCTCCGCGAAAATCTCAAGCTGACCGGAACCCACGTTGGGTGCGAGCACGGCGTTTGCGGTGCCTGCACGGTCCGACTCGATGGCGAGATCGTTCGCTCCTGTCTGATGCTGACGGTC
This sequence comes from Bradyrhizobium sp. BRP56, assembly GCF_020194035.1. NCBI lineage: Bacteria > Pseudomonadati > Pseudomonadota > Alphaproteobacteria > Hyphomicrobiales > Nitrobacteraceae > Bradyrhizobium > Bradyrhizobium sp. BRP56. Next base: position 75,898 of record NZ_JADYVV010000040.1, on the reverse strand, counting down.
CAGGCGCAGGGCGCGTCAGTTGAGACAATCGAGGGGCTGTCTGACAGCGGTGAAATAGCCGATCTTCAGGCGGCATTTCGCGAACGCAATGCATTGCAGTGTGGCTATTGCACGCCTGGGATGCTGATCACGGCGCAGGACCTGCTGAAGCACGTGTCCGTGCCTGATCGTCGAGCAATCCGCGAGCATCTTTCCGGCAACTATTGCCGCTGCACGGGCTATCAGGCCATCGTGGATGCGGTGGAGGCGACAGCCAAGACGCGCGCGGAGCGGGACGTATGACGGTGACGCGGGCGCCAGCAGACACGCTTTCGGTGCTTGATCGCCCGAATTCCTACATCGGCAAGGCCGTGCCGCGGCCGAACCTCGACAGGTTGCTGCAGGGGCGCGGCCAATATGTCAGTGATCTCGAATTGCCGCGGATGGCGCATGTGGTTTTTCTACGGTCGCCACATGCCCACGCCAAAATCGCAGCGATCGACGCCGACGCGGCAAGGCGCATGCCCGGTGTCGTTTCCATCGTCACAGGCCGTGAACTTGAAGCGGTCATCACGCCGTGGGTCGGGGTGCTCTCGCACCTGAAGGGACTGAAGTCAGCGCCGCAGCACGCGATCGCGGTCGACCGCGTGTGCTGGCAGGGCGAGGCCGTTGCAGCGATTGTGGCGACCAGCCGTGCGGCAGCCGAAGATGCCATGGAGCATATTTCAGTCGACTACGAGGAGCTCGAGGGGGTGACGGACACGCGAGCTGCGCTCGACCCGGCAGCTCCCGTCATTCATGCCGCGCTCGGCGACAATCTTGCCTTTGAGCGGACGCTCGACGCCGGCGACGTCGATCTTGCATTGTCGGGGTCCGAACTGGTCGAGGCCGACTTCATATTCGGGCGCCACACCGGCGTGACGCTTGAACCGCGGGCCGTCGTTGCCGACTGGAATCCGGCCGAGGCACGGCTCACGATCTATCAGGGCACGCAGGCGCCTCACATGGTGCAGAACATCGCAGCGCTCCATCTTGGGTTAAGGGAAGCGCAGGTCCGGGTGGTCTGCAAGGATGTCGGCGGCTCGTTCGGCATCAAGGTCCATATCTACGCCGACGAAATGGCGACCTACGCGCTGTCCAAACTGTTGCGCCGGCCGGTCAAGTTCGTGGCGGACCGCGTCGAGAGTTTCAACACGGACATCCACGCCCGCGATCATCGATGCAGGGGACGGATCGGCGTCAGGCCGGACGGTACGATTACGGCCTTCGAGATCGATGATCTGACGGGGATCGGCCCCTATTCGATGTATCCGCGCACCAGCGCCATCGAGGCCAATCAGGTGGTCAATCTGGTCGGTGGGCCCTACGTCACGGCGAACTATCGAGCGCGGGCGCGCGTCGTCTTCCAGAACAAGAACGTGATGTGCCAGTACCGGGCGGTTGGACACCCGATCGCCTGTTCGGTCACCGAAGGCCTGGTCGATCTGGCGGCAGCGAAGATCGGCATGGACCCCGTCGAAATCCGGCGGCGCAATCTGATCGCCGACGATGCCTATCCCTGTGCTTCACCCTCGGGTATGAAGTTCGAGCAGCTCTCGCATCACGCCTCGTTGACCAAGCTGCTTCAGATGATGGATTACGACGCGTTGCGCGCTGAGCAGGCGGCCTTGCGGGCCAGAAACGTCCATCGAGGCATCGGAATCGCGAGCTTCATCGAGGTGACCAATCCCAGCGCTGCCTTTTATGGCGTGGGCGGCGCGAAAATTTCATCGCAGGATGGTGTTGCGGTCCGGCTCGACGCGCAAGGGTCGGTGATCTGCCAGACCAGCATCACGGAACAGGGGCAAGGGTCGGAATCGCTGACGGCCCAGATCGTCGGCAGCGTGCTTGGGGTTTCGATGGAACGCGTTCGCGTCATCCTGGGCGACACCGACAACACGCCCTATGGCGGTGGCACCTGGGCCTCGCGCGGTGCCGGCATCGGCGGCGAAGCTGCATTGCAGGCAGCCAAGGGCCTGCGAGAGAACATTCTGAACGTCGCCGCGGCCATCCTGCAATCGACGCCGGACGGGCTCGATATCATCAACAACACGATCGTCAATGCCGACGACGGCGCGCCGCGCATCGAACTGAACGAGCTGGCGCGGATCGTCTATTTTCGACCGGACACCCTGCCGCCTGGTATCCAGCCCGAATTGATGGCGACCCGGCATTTCGTTCCGCGCCAATATCCCTTTGCGTTCACCAACGGCGTTCAGGCCTCATGGCTTGAGGTCGATACCGAGACCGGGTTCGTTCAGCTGCTGAAGCATTGGGTTGTCGAAGACTGCGGCACCATCATCAACCCGCAACTGGTCGACGAGCAGATCCGGGGCGGGGTCGTGCAGGGGCTCGGCGCGGCGCTGTTCGAGAAGTGCATCTACGACGAACGCGGTCAGCTGACCAATGCCAATATGGCGGACTATCTGGTCCCGATGTCCGGGGAGATGCCCGATATCGAGGTCGGCCACGTGGTGTCTCCGACGCAGGAATCGGAGCTGGGAGCCAAAGGGGCAGGGGAGGCGGGTACGGCCGGCGCGGCAGCGGCGGTTGCCAACGCGGTCAATGACGCGCTCCGGCCGTTTGGCGCAACAATTACCGAGATTCCGCTCACGCCTCAGGTTATCCTGACCGCCTTGGGACGGATCTGAGCGGAGACGTTCCGGGCAACGATAATACGATAAGCAAAGCGCAGACAGTTCTTGGGGAGGAATAGTCATGACGAAGAAGGTCACCAAAGCTGGATCGATATCACGGCGTCGTCTGCTGACGACGGCAAGCGCCGGCGCCGTTCTCGCCGTCTCGCCTTTTCGCATCAATCTGCTTCAGGCCCAGGAAGCGCCCATCAAGATCGGCTTCCCGGTTCCTTTGACCGGTCCATACGGTGCCGAGGCCCAGGACCAGGTGCGGGCGGGTCAGCTTGCTGTCGCCCAGTTCAATGATACCGGCGGTCTCAACGGCCGCAAGGCCGAGCTCGTGGTGCGCGACGACAAGCTCAATCCCGGCGAGGCGGCGACGCGGACCCTGGAATTGGTCGAGAAGGAAAAGGTGAATTTCGTCGTCGGCAGTCTGTCCGCGGCGGTTCAGCTCGCGATCAACAACGTCACCAAGGAGCGCGGCGTCATCTTCAATTCGATCAGCCAGTCCGACGCCATCAACGAGGCGGCAGATTTCAGCAAATACACGTTCCACGAAGCGCTGAACCCGCACATGACGTCAGGGGCGGTCGGTCGCTACGCCTTCACCAAATTCGGCAAGAAGGTGGCGTTTCTCACGGCGGACTATGCTTACGGTCACGAGATGGTTCGCGGCTTTCTCGAGGTCGGCAAGGAGTTCAACATCGAGAATCTCGGTGACATCCGCCATCCGTTAGGGACGACTGATTTCTCGACCCTGCTGCCACGTCTCCAGGCGCTGAAGCCCGATATTCTATGCATCAGCAATTTCGGCCGGGACCAGCAAATCGCACTGAAACAGGCAACCGACTTCGGCATCAAGAAATCAATCCAGATCATCGCGCCGCTGCTGTCGCACGCCAGTCGCGTTGCGGCGGGCCCTCAGGCATTCGAAGGCGTCGTCGGCGGCTGCTCGTTCTTCTGGGGCATCGAGGACAAGTTCGCCTCGACCAAGGCGTTCAACGACGCGTTCCGCAAGATGTATGACGGCAAATTGCCTACCGACTACGGTGCGCTCGGCTATGGCGGTGTTCGGACGGTGCTCGAGGCGGTCAAGGGCGCGGGCAGCGTGGAGACCGACAAGGTCGTCGCGGCGTTGGAGGCTCTGAAGTACGACTACTACAAGGGGCCGCAATACTATCGCAAATGCGATCACCAGTCGGTGCAATCGGTGCTCGTGATCAAGTCGAAGTCCAAGGACATGAAGAACGAGTCCGACGTGTTCGAGGTTCTATCGACCGAAGAGCCTGACGAGAAGAACCTGCGTAGCTGCGACGCGCTTGGCCACAAGAGCTGAGCCATGCGCCGGCGCGCACCGCGGGGCGGTGCGCGTCGTGCTGAGGGGGACAAATGGCGGGCCTGAGCTTTGATCTGATTGCACTGCAACTATTCGCCGGGCTGGCGCTCGGCGCGATCTATGTGCTGTTTGCGATCGGCCTCTCGCTGATCTTCGGAATGTTGACTGTCGTCAACTTCGCCCATGGCGCCTTCTACATGGTCGGCGCCTATGTCGGGCTGTACCTGATCTCGATCGGCGGCAATTTCTGGCTCTGCTTGCTGGCGGTACCGCTTCTGATCGGGCTGTTCGGCCTTGCCGTCGAGCGCGTGCTGATCCGGCCGCTCTACGGCCGCGGCATCGATTATCCGCTGCTGCTGACCTTCGGGCTGAGCTACGTCATGGTCGAATGCGTGCGCATTGCCTTCGGCAAGACCGGTTATCCTTTCGACACGCCCGAGCTTCTGCAGGGGGCTGTCAACATCGGTGTCGGATATTTTCCGCTCTACCGCCTGTTCGTGATCGGCGCGACGGCCGTCGTCTTGTTGGCGCTCTGGCTGTTTCTGGAGAAGACCAGCTTCGGGCTCATTATCCGCGCCGGCGCGCGCGATCCGCAAATCGTCCGCGTCCTTGGGGTCGACGTTTCCAGGGTCTGGTTGATCGTGTTCGGGATAGGCACCGCGATTGCGGGCTTTGCCGGGCTGTTGGCTGCGCCGCTTCAAGGCGTCATTCCCGAGATGGGCGGCACGATTCTGGCCGAGGCTTTCGTGGTTACGGTCGTAGGAGGCATGGGTTCGATCGGTGGTGCCGTACTGGCGGGCCTCCTCGTCGGTGTGGTGGTCAGCATGACCTCGCTGTTTGCACCCGAGATGGCCAAGGTATCGATCTTCGCCCTGATGGCGATCGTCCTGATCGTTCGTCCCCAAGGCTTCTTCGGCCGCGCCGGATTGATGAGCTGAGAGCCAGGGATGACCGGAGCCACCGAATCCGTCAAACAACCTCATGCCACGACGGGCAGTTGGTACGAATTCGTAACGCGCCGTCGCGCCAGCATTGTGGCCGCGGCGATCCTGATTTTCCCGTTGGTGATGCCGTTCACGGCCCTCGCGGTGAACATCCTGATCTATGGATTGTACGCCGTCGGCTTCAACCTCGTCTTTGGTTATCTCGGTCTGCTGTCGTTTGGTCACGCGGCGCTGTTCGGAACCGGTGCCTACCTTTGTGGCATCGCCATCGTGCATTTTGGCTGGCCATGGTATGCGGCCATCGCGGCCGGGATCGCCGGCGGCCTGTTGATGGCATCGTTGATTGGTGTGCTCGCGATCAGGACCCGCGGCATCTACTTCGCGATGGTGACGATGGCGCTGTCGCAATGTGTCTACTACCTGTTCTATCAGGCGGTTGACCTGACCGGCGGCGAAAACGGCCTCCGCGGCATCAACGTCCGCACCATCGATCTGTTCGGCTTGCGGCTCGACTTCATCAATCCGATGATCCGTTACTATGTCATCGCGGCTTTCGTGATTGCCGCTTTTTTCGTGATGTCGCGCATTCTCGCCTCGCCATTTGGCGCCGTCATTGAGGCCGTGCGGGAGAATGAGATGCGCGCCCGCGCGTCAGGCTATGACGTCACCAAGACCCGATTGCTGACCTTCGTTTTGTCTGGCGGCTTCTGCGGTCTCGCGGGAGCCTTGCAGGCGCTGCATCTGTCGATCGTTCCGATCGAGATCCTGCACTACGAGACGTCGGGCCTGGTCGTGATGATCGCATTGCTGGGCGGTATGGGAACGTTCTTCGGGCCGATGATCGGCGCCGCCGTCTTCCTGGTCCTGGAGAACGTGGTCTCGGTGTGGACGGTTCACTGGCAATTGATCGTTGGCGCCATCTTCATTGCATGCGTGCTGTTCTTCCCCGCCGGCATCTGGGGCACGCTGATCGCGCGAGGCAGGCGATGAGTGCCGCGGAACGTCAAACCGAGGAAATCATTCTGCGCACCAGGGGCGTCGGCAAGACGTTCGGGAAGTTTGTCGCGCTGAACAATATCTCGGCGGAGTTTTCCCGAGGAGCGATCACCTCCATTATTGGTCCGAACGGGGCCGGCAAGAGCACCTATTTCAATTTGCTGTGCGGCGCGTTTGCGCCCACCAAGGGCAGCGTTGAATTCGAGGGGAAGGATGTCACCGGCCTGCCGCAGCACCGCTTTGCGCATATGGGCATCGCAAAGTCCTTTCAGATCACCAGCGTGTTTCCGCAGCTCACGACCCGTGAAAACATCCGCGTCGGTCTGCAGGCGCTGGTGTCGAGATACGATATCTGGCGTCCCCGCGCGCGCCTGACCGAGCTCGTCGAGCGGGCGGACGAGCTGCTTGCCCTGGTCGGATTGTGGGAATCTCGCGAACGGGCCGCCAAGACGCTGGCCCATGGCGAGCAGCGGGCGCTGGAAATCGGCATGGCACTTGCCAGCCAACCCCGGTTGCTGTTGCTGGACGAGCCGACGGCCGGCATGAGCCCGGAGGAAACCCGGACCATGATGGATCTGATCGTGAAGCTCGCAAAGGAGCGTACGGTCATCCTCGTCGAGCACAAGATGAAGCTGGTGCTCGGGATCAGCGATCGCATCCTCGTGCTGCATCACGGAGAACTCCTCGCCGAAGGAACGCCGCAGGAGGTCCGGCAGAACGAGGCGGTGAAGCGGGTCTATCTCGGCCAGCGGGAGCATTGACGAATGCTGCAGATCAGCAAGCTCAATGCCTGGTACGGCGCAAGTCACGCGCTGCAAGACATCACTCTCGAGGTGACCAAAGGCGAGATCGTCTGCCTGATCGGTCGCAATGGAGCGGGCAAGACAACGACGCTGAAATCGATCATGGGGTTGATGGGACGAACGCGCGGCTCGGTCACCTTCAAGGGCAAGGAGCTGCTGAGCCGGCCGGCGCATGTGCGCTTCGCGCTGGGACTTGCCTATGTTCCCGAAGAGCGGCGGATTGTGCAGGGATTGTCGGTCCGGGAAAATTTGCGGCTCGGGCTGGTGGCATCGCCGGCCAAGAAGCGGGAAGCCGAGCTGATCGACGAGATTGCAGGAGTATTCCCACGGCTGGCCGAGCGCATGGACCAGGAGGCGGTCACGATGTCCGGCGGCGAGCAGCAGATGCTGGCGATCGCGCGGGCGATGATCGCAAAGCCCGACCTGATCATGCTGGATGAGCCTTCGGAGGGCATCATGCCGGTCCTGGTCGACGAGATGTTCGAGCTATTTCGCAACATGAAGGCGCAGGGAACGACGGTGCTGCTGGTTGAACAGAATGTCGAGCTCGCGCTTGGCATCGCCGATCGTGCCTACGTCCTTGATCAGGGGGCGGTGGTGCACCAAGCGTCGGCGCAGGCCCTGCTGGCCGACGACGAGATCAAGGAACGATATTGTTCGGTGTGAGCGGGCTGTCCGATCTCCCGCCGGCGCGAACAGACCTTACTCCGCAGCGCGCGCGATCGCGCCAGCCTTGCTTGTGGTGACGACGACCTTGATCGCGTCATCCACGCGATCCCGTGCATATCTGAGCGCCGTCGGCAGGTCTTCCAGCGGAAACGTATGCGTGTGGATCCTCGTCGCGTCGAACCGCTTTGCCGCCATCAATTCCATGGCGCGGCGAGTGGCGCTGCGGCCCTCGCCGCGGATCCCGTAAGCGTAGATGTTGTTTCGCACGAGATGCGCGATGTCCAGCGTCGCGGCCTCGTGCGGGAAGGCGGCCAGACAAATCTTGCCGCCACGATTGGCCATGTGAATGGCCTGGTTGAGTGTCGCTTCGGTGCCGGCACATTCGACGACATAGTCCGCGCCGATCCCCCCTGTTAGTTGCTTCACGACCGCAACGGCGTCTTCGTCGTTGTTGTTGATGACGCGGTCGGCCCCCAATTCCCCGCCGATCGCCAGCCGCTTGTTGCGCGTGCCGGTCAAAATCACCGGGCTTGCGCCAAGCGCCTTGGCCACAGCAACTGCGAGAAGTCCGATCGGCCCCGGGCCGATCACCACGACGCTCTCGCCCGCCACCAATCCCCCCAATTCCGTCAGGCCATACATCGACGTGCCCGCGGTCACCACGAGCGTCGCCTCCGCGTCGCTCATGCTATCCGGGACGCGCGCCAGCGTATTGATGTGGTTGACCGCGTACTCCGCGAATCCGCCGTCGGTCGTAAAGCCGTTGGCGCGGTGGCCCTTCTCCGGCTTTCCATAGTTGAGACAGGATGTGTACATGCCCTGGCGGCAGCGTTTGCATTGGCCGCAGCCGGCGTGGATTTCGACGCTGACCCGCTCACCGATCCTGAATTCGTCAACGTCCGGTCCGAGTGCGGCGACCGTGCCCATGTATTCGTGGCCTGGCGTGAAGTTCTTGTTGAAGGGCAGGCCGCCCTGAATGCTTGCCGGCGACCCGGCATGGATAATTTCGAGATCGGTGGCGCAGATCGCAACCGCGTCGATGCGCACCAGCACCTCGGCACGCGAGGGGACCGGCGTCGGCTTTTCGCAAAGCAGGAGTTGGCCGGGGTCACCAAGGACCCAGGCCTTCATCAGGCCGGGAACGGGCAGATCAGGCGATGTGTTGACGCCGGGCGGCTGGTACATGCGCTTCCTCTTTTGGCCGGCAGCCTAGCGCGAAACGACGGGCTGCCGCGAGCACCCGATGGTCGGCATCGGAGCCGTTGCATTTGCTGCACGGCAGCAAGCGCGTCGCAAAACATTCATACGCGGCCTATACTTGGTCGCCCGGTTGATGTTGAAATCCTCATTGCATCCTCTCCCAGACCGGAGCCTCCCATGAAGACCGTCCGCCTTGTCCTTGCGTTGCTGGCGCTGACGCTGATCGCGCCGTGGCAATCCGCCAGGGCGGCCGACGTGATCTGCTACAATTGTCCGCCGGAATGGGCGGATTGGGCCTCGATGCTGAAGGCGATCAAGGCGGACCTCAACTACGATATCCCGCACGACAACAAGAATTCCGGCCAGGCGCTGGCTCAGATCCTGGCCGAGAAGAGCAATCCGGTTGGCGATATCGGCTATTTCGGCGTGACCTTCGGCATGAAGGCCAAGGCCCAGGATGCGCTCGAGCCCTACAAGCCGGCGCATTGGGATCAGGTCCCGGCCGGCCTCAAGGACCCCGACGGCTACTGGACCACGATCCACTCCGGCACGCTCGGCCTGTTCGTGAACAAGGATGCGCTTGGCGGCAAGCCGGTGCCGGCCTGCTGGAAGGATCTCCTGAAGCCCGACTACAAGGGGATGGTCGGCTATCTCGATCCGTCGTCGGCGGCGGTCGGCTATGTCGGCGCGGTCGCCGTCAATCTGGCGCTCGGCGGCTCGCCAGGCAACTTCGATCCGGCGATCAGCTTCTTCAAGGAGCTGCGCAAGAACGATCCGATCGTACCCAAGCAGACGTCGTATGCCCGCGTCGTCTCCGGTGAGATGCCGATCCTGTTCGACTACGACTTCAATGCCTATCGCGCGAAATATTCGGAGAAGGGCAACTTCGAGTTTGTGATTCCCTGCGAGGGATCGGTGGTGTTTCCCTATGTCGTTGGTCTTGTGAAGAACGCACCCGACAAGGAGAAGGCCAAGAAGGTGATGGACTATCTCTTGTCCGACAAGGGGCAGGCGATCTGGACCAATGCCTATCTGCGTCCGGCCCGCCCGATCGAGCTGCCGGCTTCCGTGAAGGGGAAATTCCTCCCCGACAGCGACTATGCCCGCGCCAAGAGCGTCGACTGGGGCGAGATGGAAAACGTGCAAAAAGCCTTCGTCGACCGCTATCTCGCCGAGGTTCGCTGAGGCAATATGGTGCCCTTCGCCGGGGCACCATTCTTCCGATGTCGCAAAAATCCTTCGTTTGGTTCTGCCTGCTGCCGCTCGCGGTCGTGACCACGGCATTCTTCCTGCTGCCGATGGCACGGCTGGTGGTTGCGGGTGCCGAAGGACCGCACGGGCTCGCCGGATATCTCGCCATCCTGACCGAAGCTCGTTATCGCGCGACGCTGATCAATACCGTGTTGCTGGCTGCGGCAACGACGGTCGTCACGCTGATCGTGGCGACGATTGCCGGAATGTTTCTGCAGCGGCACCGCTTTCCCGGGCGGGCCGTGCTGATCGCGATGCTGACCTTTCCGCTGGCGTTTCCCGGCGTGGTGGTCGGCTTCATGATCATTCTGCTGGCCGGGCGGCAGGGGCTGATCGGCGATCTGTCGAACCGGATCTTCGACGAGAAATTCGTCTTCGCCTATTCGATCTACGGGTTGTTCCTCGGCTATCTCTACTTCTCGATCCCGCGCGTGATCCTCACCATCATGGCGGCAGTGCAAAAGCTCGATGTCGGTCAGGAAGAAGCCGCGCGTTCGCTCGGCGCCAGCCCATGGGCGGTGCAGCGTGACGTCGTGCTGCCGGCGCTGGCGCCAGCCTTCGTTGCGTCCGGCGCGATCGCATTTGCGACCGCGATGGGGGCCTTCGGGACTGCGTTTACGCTGGCGACGAATATCGATGTGCTGCCGATGCTGATCTATACCGAGTTCACGCTGGCCGCCAATTTCGCGACCTCGGCCGCGCTGTCGGTGGGACTTGGCCTGATCACCTGGCTCATCCTCGCGCTCGCCCGCTCGTTCAGCGGCAGCGCGGTCGCGGCGGCCGGGTGAACGCATGCGTGATCGCTTGATCTTCACCGGCCAGTTCATCTTCACGCTGCTCGTGGCGGCATTCCTGGTGGTCCCCGCGGGGTTGTCGATCTCCGCCGGCGTCACCGTCAACTACTTCCGGGGCATCCAGTCCGGCGTGACCCTGCAATGGGTCGCGCAGGTCTGGGAGCTCTATGCCGGCACCATCCTGCTCTCTTTCGTGATCGCATTCGCGACCCTTGCCGTCACACTGCTCGCCGGCGTTCCCGCAGCCTATGCGCTGCATGCGCGGGGAGGCCGGCTTGCGCGCATCGTCGAGGAGATCATCACATTGCCCTTGGCGATCCCAGGGCTTGCGATTGCGCTTGCACTGCTGCTCGCCTATGGCAGCTTCGGCGATTTTCGTCGCTCCTGGTTGTTCATCCTGGTCGGTCACGTGATCTTCACCATGCCGTTCATGGTGCGGTCGGTGATGGCGGTGTTCGCGACCGTGGACATCAAGACGCTGGATGAGGGGGCGGCTTCGCTGGGGGCGTCGCCATGGCGGCGCTTCCGCGACGTCATCGTGCCGAACGCACTGCCGGGAATTCTCGCCGGCGCGTTGATGGTGGTCACGCTGTCGCTTGGTGAATTCAACCTGACCTGGATGCTGCATACGCCGTTGACGAAGACACTGCCGATCGGGCTCGCCGACAGCTACGCCTCGATGCGGCTCGAAGTGGCGTCGGCCTATACGCTGATCTTCTTCGTGATGATCATTCCGCTCTTGGTCGCGATGCAGCTGCTGGCCGACAGGGATCACAAGCGATGAGTACGGCCGGGCACGGTGCAGCGGTGCGGATCGAGGCGTGCGGCAAGACCTTTGCCGACGGCACGCGCGCGCTCGACCCTGCTACCCTAGACATCGCGCGCGGCGAGACGCTGGTGCTGCTCGGGCCGTCCGGCTGCGGCAAGACCACGATGCTGCGCATCATCGCAGGGCTCGAGCTGCCGGATGCCGGCGGCAAGGTCCTGTTCGACGGCACGGACATGACTTCGGTCCCGATCGAACGGCGCAATGTCGGGATGGTGTTCCAGTCCTACGCCCTGTTCCCCAACATGTCGGTGGCGGACAATATCGCCTACGGGCTGAAGGTCCGCGGTGTTGCCAGGAGCGAGCGTGCCGCGCGCGTCGCCGAGCTGGTTGCTCTGACGAACATCACCGGATTGGAGAATCGCCGCATCGACCAACTTTCGGGCGGCCAGCGTCAGCGCGTCGCACTGGCACGCGCCGTCGCGATCCGGCCCGGCATCTTGCTGCTCGACGAGCCCTTGACCGCGCTCGACGCCGCGCTGCGGGACCGGCTGCGCAGCGAGCTCAACCGGCTGTTGCGCGCGCTTGGGATCACGACGATCTATGTCACCCATGATCAGGCCGAAGCCATGGAATTGGGCGACCGGATTGTCGTGATGCGGAAAGGCGCAATCGCCCAGATCGGCACGCCGCGCGAGGTCTACTTCGCGCCGAAGGACCGGTTTGTGGCGGAGTTCATCGGAGCGGCGAACATTGTCGAGGCTCCGGTCGAGAACGGCGTGTTGATCCTGCCCGGCGGGCGACTGCCGATCGAGGGTGGCGCGACGACCGCGAACGCGACCGTCATGATCCGCCCCGAAACCATTGGCGTGACAGAGGCGGGCGAGGGGATACTCTCGGGAACCGTCGATTCCGTCAGCTTTATCGGCGACCGACAGCGGCTCGTCGTGAGTGATGCATCGAGCAAGCCGCTCAATGTCGACGCCCCCAACACGGTTCAAGCCAGGATCGGCGATCGTGTCGGACTTTCGATTGCGCCCGACGCTGTTCGTCTGCTTCCCTCCGAACCACGAGAATGATCGATGCCGTCGAAACCGGTCCTCATCGCCCAGATTTCCGACCTCCACATCAAGCCGCCGGGAGCGTTCGCCTATGGCCGGGTCGATACCGCGAAGGCGCTTGAACGCTGCGTGGCGGCGATCAATGGATTCGAGCCGACGCCCGATTTCGTCGTCATCTCGGGCGACCTTGTCGATACGCCGTCGGTCGAGGAATACGACCATCTCAAACGGCTGCTCGCGCCGCTGCGCGTTCCGTTTGCCGGAATTCCCGGCAATCACGACTCGCGTGCGTGGATGCGCGCCGCGTTTCCTGCCGCACCCTATGTTCACGCGACAGGCCCGCTCGACCAGAAGATCGAGGTGGATGGCCTCGATCTGCTGCTGCTTGATTCAAGCGTTGCCGGGAAGCCTCATGGCATGCTCGAACCGTCGACACTGCAATGGCTGGACGCGAGACTGGCGGCAGCAGTCGACCGGCCCGCGCTGCTTTTCCTGCATCACCCGCCGTTCAAGGGCGGCATCTGGCACATGGACCGCCAGGACCTTTTCAATGCCGCAGAGCTGGCAGCAATCGTCAGGCGTCACCCGCGGGCGCGTTTGATCGGTTGCGGGCACGTCCATCGTGCCATGCTGACCTCCTTCGCCGGGATTCCCGCGACATTGTGCCCCGCGCCGAACCATGCGGTCGACCTGGACCTCGGAGAGCTCCGCGAACCATCGTTCAAGGTGGAACCGCCGGCATTTCACTTGCACACGTGGTTTGGCGGGCCGGATTTTGGACAATTGGTTACGCACCAGGTCCCGATCGGTCAGTTTGACGGGCCGCATCCGTTCTTTGGGCCAGACGGCAAGCTGCTGTGAGTTGGCTGCGTTGACCCCTCGTACAGACGGATCCACCAGGCGAGATTGTCGCGGATGGGCCGGGCAGTCAGATCAAGGGCAGCCCGCAGCTGCAATTGAGCGTTGCATCGACGCAGATTTATTCCAAATTGTACCTTGCATGCCTTCCATCCCAACTGCGCCGGAACGGACCTTTGTTGCTGTAGGGCCCCGGGGGGGCTATACTTCTATCTGCTTCATTGATCGATGGCTTTGTCGGCGTCCGCTGTGCTGGCGGGCCGATTGAACGCAACACAATCAGTCTGGATCACGATGACCGGAGCGCCGCCCATAGAACGAATTTCCGGCGCGCCGTTGTTTTCGAACAACAAGCTGTCGGTGTTGCGCAAGCACCCCTATTTCGCCGATCTCGAGCCCGAGGCATTCGATCAGCTCTGCCGCTATGCCAAGCACACCACGCTGAAGCGGGGCACGACGATCTTTTCCAAGGGCGATCCGGGCACCAGCCTGATTGCGGTGATCTCGGGCACGGTCAAGATCAGCATCTCGTCGCCGGATGGTCGCAACGCAATTTTGAACCTGATCGAGGCCGGAGAGATCTTCGGCGAGATCGCGCTGCTCGACGGCTTGTCGCGGACGGCCGATGCCACCGCCAACACCAATTGCGAGCTGTTCGTCATTGACCGGCGCGAGTTCATTCCGTTCGTGCGCAGCCAGCCGACGCTTGCGATGAAGTTCATCGAGCTGCTTTGCGAAAGACTGCGCCGGACCAGCGATCAGGTCGAGCAGGTCATCCTGCAGAACCTGCCCGGCCGTCTGGCCAGCGCGCTGCTGCGCCTGAGCGACAAGCACAAGCCGCAGGGGCGCGCCATCTCGATCACCCAGCAGGAGATCAGCGAGATGGTCGGGATGACGCGCGAGAGCATCAACAAGCAGCTCCGCGCGTGGGCGATACGCGGCTGGGTCAGGCTCGAGCATGGCGCGATCGTCGTGCTGAAGCCCGAGACGCTCCAGGAACTGGTCGACGCCGGGGCGAACGACGGCGAGTAGTCGCGCCGGCTGCCCGGTCGGTCGCGCATCTCACGAAACGGTGAGCTGAAGAACGCCTGTGAAGCCATTCACATCGGCCTTGCGTGCGCTGCGGTAAGTGACGCGTCAGGGGAGCACATATGGAGGAATCCATGCACAGCTCTTTCGACAAGCGGCGGCAGGACTTACAGCATAATTACCAGAGCTTCAGCATCAAGCTTGTCGCGTTGCCGCTGCTCGTCGTCGTTGCCTTGATCGGGATGCTGGTCAGTCATCCGGCGGCGGTCAGATGGATATCGGACGCGGCGCAAGCGGAGTTCGTCGGAACCGACACCGTCTACACCGATCCGATACCCAATATCGCGCAGGTGGCACCAACGGTTCGGCCGGGCAGCGAGATCCGGATGGTGAGGGCCTACTGATCGTTGATGCCGTCGTCGCGCGGCAAGGCGCGACGACAGCCGCTTGTCCGCCAGCAAGCCGTCCTCAAGCGGCTACGCCAAGCAGCTTTGCTGCGGTCCGCCCGAGAATATTGGCCTTGTCATCGTCGCTCAGCGACGACGAGGCGAAGATGTGGTCGACCGGTGCCAGTTGCCATGGATAGGGATAGTCGCTTCCCAGCACGATCTGGCCGGCGCCGACCTGGGCGGCGAGGTGCCTGATCGCCTCCGGCGTGAAGATCAGAGAGTCGAAATAAATCTGCTTCAGGTACTCCGCCGGCGCTTTCTGGAGCTTGATCTCCGGATTGCATCCCTTCGGTCCAACCAGACAGGCATGGTCCGAGCGGTCGGCATACGAGCCGAGATAACCGCCGCCATGTGCGGCGATGATCTTCAGTCCCGGGAAGCGGTCGAGCGTGCCTTCGAAGATCAAATGGGAGAGTGCGATCGTGGTCTCGAGCGGATTGCCTATCGTGTTGCCAAGCCACCCATTGCCGGAGAGCCGCTTGTTGAGCTCGGGCACGCCCTGCGGATGGATAAACAGGGGAACGCCGAGTTCCTCGGCCTTGGCCCATACCGGATGAAACTTCGGATTTGAGAATTCGGTGCCATCGACGACTCCGCCGATCGCCGCGCCCTTCAGCCCCTGCTTTTTCACCGCCATCTCCAGCTCCTGCACCGCCAGGTCCGGTGCCTGCAGCGTCAGCGAGGCGAAAGCTGCGAACCGGTCTGGCTTCGAGGCACAGAGTTCGGCGAGCTTTTCATTTTGGATTTTCACGATCTTTCCGGCCAGATCGCGGTCGCGGTCGTACCAGAACGGATTGATCGAAAGCACCTCCATGTCGACGGCCTGCGCGTCCATCGCAGCCAGCCGCTTGTCGATCTCGACAAAGGCCTCGGAGGCGCCGTTGACCGGCGGCAATTGATATTTTCCGGCGTCCGCGCCGAGCAGCGCACCCGCCTCGCGGAAATGGCAATGCGAATGGATGTCGATCGTCTTGACACGCTTGCCGTTGACCGTGACCGGCAACTGCTGGCGCGATTGCTGCGCATTTGCGTTGTGCACGAGCCCGCAGCCGCAGAACACGATGCCTGCCGCCGCCGTTGCTCCCGCTTTCAGGAAATCCCGCCTTGTGGTCATGACGATCGCCTCCCTGGTTGTTTTGTTATGGAGGGGGAGCGTAGGGATGCTGGCTATTGCTCGCAAGATCACACGCTGTGCGTGTCGCGCAATGTTGATCTGCTCAGACCGGCTTGATCCCCGCCTTTGCGACGATGTCACGCCATTTCGGCACTTCGTCTGCAGTACGCCGGCGCATGCCATCGCGCTGTTTGCGGGCAAGTCGCAGTGTAATGGATAGCATTCGGTCAGATCGGCAATGCGTCACCCTCGCTCGACTTTGATCAGGCCACGAACACGACAAACGCCAATATCACGACCGCACCGTTCAGTATGCAAGTGAAGGAATTGATCACTATCGCCACTTTCGCGAGCGCTATTTGAGCGGATTGGCGCCGCCAGCAATCTCGCTGGATCAAAGGCCACTCAGCCCTCTCGCGATTTCGCGCCGATGCCGGACATCAAAGCCCGCTGGTGCCCCCAATCGTCAATTCCCCGTCGGGCTGAAACCGCGACAGACCGCCGTCCGTCCCCATCCGCTTCATGATCCACTAACCTTGCGCTTTCACCGCATTTACTAGCTGCCCAACGCGATGTAGATGCCGATCAATTAAGACGAATTTCCTGTTAACGACGAATAGCGGGATTTTCTCAAGAGCCGACGCGATCCAGCGCTGTGCGGCGGAGCCGCGTAATCTGTTGGCGGAACGGAACGGCGATTTCATGCTAAAATGAAAGAAGCGAGGTGAAATAGAGTCTGCTTACGCCGAAGCCAAGCCGACGGTAGCACTGCCTCGTCTAGGCAACGAGGAAGCGTCCTCGTGAGGAGACGGGTTCGATGGGAGGGAAAATGGACCGAAACCTTGTGATCCTGAATGTGACTGGTTCGGAGACGATGTTGCGTTCCGACGGACATGCTGCCATTCGACTGGAGACCAAGGAGATGGGCCCCGTCGCCTTCGAGGTGAATCTTCAAGCAATTGCCGCACTTCGTCGCCACTTGGCGCGCGCCGAAATACACATTCTGCAGAGCCAGAATCAGACCAAAAACTGATTATCTTCAGAAGACGTCACTAAACTAAGCTGGCTATCAGATTGCCCCCTGAGGTCCGAGGGCGGGAATCCAATCGGAGGCGCCTGCAAGTCTAGAACGGCGTTCGTTGACCGCGGCGGGTTTTGATTCCGCCATTCGGAGGTTCGATCCCTCCCGCCTCCCTGGCATGCGAGCGTGCTTCATACGAGATACGTCGCTTGTCCAACTGTCTGGCAGAAAGAGACGTAAGGCGACCATCACTGGCACTTCGCCGCGCGCAAGCGTTAAAGACACCAGCGTTTGGCAATTTGCCGTTTTACCGAGAGCCGACGCGTATGTGTACTCATAAACGTTGGCTTGCGGTCATAAAGCGGAAGTCGCCCGGTCTGACCGCCAAGGGCGACTTTTGACCCAGCTTGAAACATCGCAGCTCTTTGCGTTTGATGTTATGATTGGGCACCAACGGCGGTGCAGCATCTGAGTTTCGGGGAGCGGCCATTGGGGCCTAAAAACGAGTCGGGATTTCAACTCAAGCCGTTGGCCAGCGAGCGGGCTCTGGAGCGCGCCGAGCGATTGGCCAATCTTCTGGCCTCCATCGTCGAGTCCAGCGACGATGCTATTGTGAGCAAGAATCTAGATGGCATTGTTACGAGTTGGAACAAGGCGGCCGAGCGCATTTTCGGTTACTCGGCCACGGAAGCTATTGGTCAGCCCATTACACTCGTGATTCCGCAAGACCGGCTCAGCGAAGAACGGGAGATTTTAACCCGCATCCGACGAGGTGAGCGCATCGACCATTTCGAGACGGTCCGGCGACGTCGGGATGGTAGCTCAATCATCGTTTCGCTAACTGTTTCTCCTGTCAAAGACGCCCACGGCAACATCGTCGGCGCATCAAAAATTGCTAGAGATATTACCCAGCAGAAGCGAACTCAGGAGCAGATTAGCATTCTGGCTCGCGAGGCGGAGCATCGAAGCAAGAACATCCTTTCTAACGTACAGGCAATTATCAACCTTTCTCAGTCCGACACCTCCGAGGGCCTCAAGGAAGTGATCAGCGGGCGCATCCAAGCGATGGCAAATGTTCACTCGCTGTTTGTTGAAACGCGGTGGATAGGAGCCGAAGTCTCGGCGATCGCCAAGCAGGAGTTTGCCCCTTACCTCGAAGAGAGTCACCAGAAGCGGATTGTGATGGAGGGGCTGCAGACGGTGTTAGAACCCATCGCTGCGCAGGCGATTGCTGTTGTCCTGCATGAGTTAGCAACCAATGCTATCAAGTATGGAGCGCTATCCAACACAAGAGGCCGGATAGAATTGGCCTGGTCGCGCGCCGAGGATGGACAGCTGGTGCTCCGCTGGACCGAACTGGGCGGACCGAGGGTAAAGGCGCCCCAACGCAAGGGATTTGGTAGTCGGCTCATCGAAGGGACGATCAATCCACTTGGCGGGAAGGTGCTCTTTGACTGGCGCGCGGAAGGGCTGGTTTGCGAAATCGCCGTTCCGACGTGAGATGCCAATCGAGCTTCGCTGCTCTCGCCGCTACAACTTTTGCTTATGGCCGATTCTGTTGAAAATGGCGGCTGTTGCGACGCAGAGATATCGGTGATTCAGTCTGTCTAGTTGGCAGGACTGAAGATCATGATAGAGCATCGGAAAGTCGAACAGGCCGCGTTGTTCTATGAGTTCTCGCTCGAAAGACATATCCCGACTGATCACTTGCTGCGGTTGATTGACAGGTTTGTCGATCTTGAACAGGTCCGGCGGGACCTGGCGCTTTTCTACAGCAGCATCGGTCGGCCTTCGATCGCTGATCATCCGGATGCTCCTGATCGGTTACTGCTTCGGTATCCGATCGGAGCGGCGCCTGTGCGATCAGGTTCACCTCAATTGGCCTACCGGTGGTTTTGCCGGCTCGGTCTGGATGGGCGGTGCCAGATCATTCGACATTCTCCAAGAACAGGCATAGGCGCTTCCGGCAGAGCGACCTCTTCCGTCGCGTGTTCGAGAGCGTGCTGCGCCACTGCATCGAGGAACGACTGGTCGGCGGCGAAGGATTTGCAGTCGATGCGAGCCTAGTCAAGGCCGATGCAAATCGGCAGAAGGCGATCGAAGGCGATAAGGGACTTGGGCAACGACGGCAATCCGGCAGGCGGAGGTATTGACCGCTAAGCGCATGATTGAGCGGTCGCTGGAGCGGTTTGATCTCTATCCGAGCCGGCTCCTCGGCGACAGTGGCTATGGCTCGGCCGAGATGCTCGCCTGGCTGGTCTATGAGCACGGCATCGAGCCGCACGTTACAGTCTTCGACAAGTCGGCCCGCACAGGCGGGATCTTCTCGCGCGACGACTTCACCTACGACCATGCTGGGGACATCTATCGTTGCCCTGGCGGCAAATTTCTTACCACGACGGGAACGTTGGTGAATGATGGTGCCACCATGCTTTACCTCGCCAGCAAGCGCGATTGTGATCGATGCACATTGAAGGCTCGGTGTTGCCCCAAGCAGGCCTCACGGAGAGTGCCGCGCTCGATCTACGAGGGCGCTCGCGACATGGCGCGCCACATCGCGAGATCGTGGGAGGGAGGCACCTCGCGCCGGCTCCGCTTGTTGGCGCACCTCAAGCGCATTCTCAAGCTCGACCGTTTGCGTTTACGAGGTCCAAACGGCGCGCGCGACGAGTTCATCCTCGCAGCCACCGCCCAAAACCTTCGAAAGATGGCCAGTTGATCCCGATGCCCACCCCGAGGCTCGCATAGGGTCGGTAGAGCAGTTCGGCCACGTCGCGACGGAGCTATTACAACGAAATACTGCCAGCCTTTTTCGACGGAATCGGTCATATGCAAACATTCTTCACCCCGGCCCGCGCCCTCTCGGCTTCGGCTCGGCCAACGGTGCGACCTCGACCGTGGCGCTCTCTAGAGCGCGCTCTCGTTCAATAGTCAGCCGAACTTGCTGACCGACCGCGGTCAGCCCGATGAGGTTGCGCATTTGCGTGGCGCTGCGGATCGGGATGTCGTTGGCCTTCAGAATGATGTCGCCGCGGCGAAGGCCCGCGCGCTCTGCGGGCGAGCCGGGACTGACCTCCTTGATACGGGCCCCCTGCGTCACACCGGCAGCGGGCGCCTCGAGATCCTCCAGCGCAACGCCGATGCGGCCACGCTCGACCCGCCCTGTCTGGGCGAGCTGCTCCATCACCTTGCGGGCCATGTTGATGGGTACCGCGAAGCCAATTCCCACATTGCCTCCTCCCGGAGAGATGATCGCCGTGTTGATGCCAACGAGTTCGCCGCGCAGATTGATCAAGCCGCCACCGGAGTTGCCGGGATTGATCGCAGCATCAGTCTGGATGAAGTCTTCATAGCCGTGCTTGCCAAGGCCGGTGCGCCCGAGCGCGCTGACAAGGCCTGACGTGACGGTCTGGCCCAGGCCGAAGGGATTACCCACCGCGATGACGAAGTCGCCGACCTGAAGCGCGTCGCTGTCGCCCAGCGCGATGGCCCTCAGCCCGACTGGCTCCTTGACCTGTAGTAGTGCGATATCGGTCGGCGCATCGCGGCCGACCACGCGACCGGCAAACTTTCGGCCATCCTTGGTTCTGATCTGCACTGCGGTCGCGTTGGCAACAACGTGGTTTGCTGTCAACACATAGCCGCGCTGGGCGTCGACAATCACGCCCGATCCGGCGGCGTTGATTTCCTTCTCCAGCTGTTTCGGAACGTCGAAGAACTCCCGAAAAAAGGGATCCTGGTACAGCGGATTGTCCTCACGCACGCGTCCCTGCACCGAGATGTTGACGACGCTCGGCGTCACCTCCTTGACCAACGGCGCAAGGGTTGGCACGCGGCCGATGTTGATGTCTGGAATTTGGGCGAGAACTGGCGGTCCGGAAAGGGTTAACACCAGCGTCGAGCCGAGCCCGAGTCGCGCAAGCCCACGCAAGTATCGCATCGTTTCTCTCCGGCAGCACACCGCGTTTATCGCCCCGTCCTCCGGGGCGGTGGCGGCGATTAACTGGTTGGCTCAAGTCGACTGTTCAAGAGCCTTCAGTGCATCGTTCGGATGAGGCGCAAAATTTTCGTAGAAGCTCTTGAACGGATTTTGTGCGTTACCTAAGTCGCTTCCGCCCGGGGACCGGTTCCCGGACCCGGATTTTTGACATCGCTGACCTAATCAGGAGGATGTGCATGCATTTCCGCCCATTGCACGATCGCGTGCTCGTGCGCCGCATTGATGCCGAGGAAAAGACCGCTGGCGGCATCATCATTCCCGACACCGCAAAGGAGAAACCGCAGGAGGGTGAAATCGTCGCCGCGGGCCCTGGCGGTCGGAATGAGCAAGGGCAATTGGTGCCCCTCGACGTTGATCCCGGCGACCGCGTGCTTTTCGGTAAGTGGTCCGGCAACGAAGTGAAAATCGACGGCCAGGACTACCTCATCATGAAGGAAAGCGATCTTCTGGGCGTGGTCGACAAGGCCGCCTCGCTCAAGAGGGCCGCCTGAGCAAGCTGGAAGCTGACAGTCATTCGAGAAAGGAGCAGATAATATGGCTGCCAAAGACGTGAAATTCTCAACTGAGGCCCGCGAGCGGATGCTGCGCGGCGTCGATACGCTCGCCAATGCGGTCAAGGTGACGCTTGGTCCCAAGGGACGCAACGTCGTCATCGAGAAATCCTTCGGCGCCCCGCGCATCACCAAGGATGGCGTCACTGTTGCCAAGGAAATCGAGCTCGAAGACAAGTTCGAGAATACGGGTGCACAGATGGTGCGCGAAGTCGCCTCGAAGACAAACGATCTCGCCGGTGACGGCACCACGACGGCGACCGTGCTAGCCCAAGCCATCGTCAAGGAAGGCGCAAAATCGGTCGCCGCCGGCATGAACCCGATGGACCTCAAGCGCGGTATCGATCTAGCGGTCGAAGCCATCGTCAAGGACCTGCAGGCGCATGCCAAGAAGGTCACCTCAAACGAGGAAATCGCGCAGATCGGCACCATTTCCGCCAACGGCGACACCGAGATCGGCCGTTTCCTTGCCGATGCCATGCAGAAAGTCGGCAATGAGGGCGTGATCACCGTCGAGGAAGCCAAGAGCCTCGATTCCGAGCTCGAAGTGGTCGAAGGCATGCAGTTCGATCGCGGTTATGTCTCGCCCTACTTCGTGACCAACGCAGAGAAGATGCGGGTCGAGCTCGAGGATCCCTACATCTTGATCCACGAGAAAAAGCTCTCCGGGCTCCAGACCATGCTGCCGCTGCTGGAGGCGGTGGTGCAGTCGGGCAAGCCACTGCTCATCGTCGCCGAGGACGTCGAGGGCGAAGCACTCGCGACTCTTGTCGTCAATCGGCTGCGCGGTGGCTTGAAAGTGGCAGCCGTCAAGGCGCCCGGGTTCGGCGACCGCCGCAAGGCCATGCTCGAGGACATTGCGATTCTCAGCGGCGGAACGGCGATATCGGAGGATCTCGGAATCAAGCTCGAGAACGTAACCCTCAACATGCTCGGGCGCGCCAAGAAGGTCGTCATCGACAAGGAGAACACGACCATCGTCAACGGCGCAGGCGCCAAGAAGGACATCGAGGCCCGCGTCACCCAAATCAAGGCGCAGATCGAGGAGACCACCTCCGACTACGATCGGGAGAAGCTGCAGGAGCGTTTGGCGAAACTCGCTGGCGGCGTCGCCGTAATCCGCGTCGGCGGTGCCACCGAGGTCGAAGTCAAGGAGAAAAAGGATCGCGTCGACGATGCAATGCATGCAACGCGCGCCGCGGTCGAGGAGGGTATCCTGCCCGGAGGCGGCGTGGCGCTTCTGCGCGCGTGGAAGGCGCTCGATGGTCTCAAAGCTTCTAATGCAGATCAGAAGGCCGGCATCGATATCGTGCGTCGCGCCATCCAGGTTCCTGCCCGGCAGATCGTCCAGAACGCCGGTGAAGACGGCTCGCTCGTCGTCGGCAAGCTGCTCGAGAACGCCGACTACAATTGGGGCTTCAACGCAGCCACGGGAGAGTACCAGGACATGGTCAAAGCGGGCGTGATCGATCCTGCCAAGGTCGTCCGCACCGCGCTGCAGGACGCGGCTTCAGTCGCCGCCTTGCTCATCACGACGGAGGCACTGGTGGCCGACAAGCCGAAGAAGGCGGAGACGGCGCCTGCCGCGCAGTCCATGGACTTCTGATCAACCCTGAGCCCGGCCGGCGACGGCCGGGCTCATCCGATCCACCACGAGAAAGCAACGATAGTACCAAGGAGCTTCAGATGAGCAGGCGCATGCAATCTCCACCACCCAACGGCGGGGCGGCTGTGATGCATTGGCTCATGTTCGCCCTCAGCCTTCCGACCATCGCTTGGATCAGCTTGCCGAAATTAGGAGGATGAGATGACAAGAAATGATACCCTTTCCGCTCGTGCTGAGACTTCAGACCGCCGGGCCCGAATGATGATTGCGGGCGCGTTCGCTTATGCGGCAATGCTGCTCCCGGCGGGTGCCTGGGGCCTGGACGGTCCGTCAAAACAGATCCCCGAGCGCGCGAACCACCTTCTGCCGCTTCCGCCCATCCCCTATCCGGATTCGATGCAGTGGATGAGCTGGAAACCGAGCCCGCCGCTGTTCAAGATGGACACGCTGCTGTTGCCAGACAGCAATGAACCCCATGTCCTTCGTCTTCCGTCCGACCTCGAGGGGACTGCCCCCCGGGTGAGCTAATGCTCCACGCGCGACCCGTCTATGGGTCACGCAGCTTCCCTGGCACGCGAGGACGGCGAACCTGCGCCTCAACCGCGCTGCCGAATTGCGGGCCCGTGCATAACTCGCTTTGGCCCTTGTTAACGAAACGGACGTCAGGTCAGGTTACCGAGGACCAAAGCCCTAAAAAATTTTTGGCCCCCTCTTGAAACCAAAAACGACTTTGCTAATTTTTTTGTCGCCACCGAACGGTGGTGTCCGGGCGCCGCATGGGTCCGGCCGTTGAGACGGGCACCGGTCGTGTCCGGTGCCGCTCGTAACCATCTTGCTCTTTGGAGGATTTGGCTATGCGCACTTATGATTTCTCGCCCCTTTGGCGTTCGACCATTGGCTTCGATCGCCTTTTTGACCTCGCGGAAATGGCCCAGCGGGCCGGCGAGGACAACTATCCGCCCTACAATATCGAACGGCTGTCTGAGGACCGCTACCAGATTTCGTTGGCGGTTGCAGGTTTTGCGCCCAACGAGATCGCGATCACGGCCGAACAGAACGTGATCACCATTGAGGGCAGCAAGTCGGAGAAGGCTGAGCGCGATTTTCTCTACCGCGGCATCTCCACCCGCAGCTTCAAGCGGCAGTTTAACCTGGCGGATTACGTTCAGGTCAAGAGCGCCGCATTCGATAACGGCTTGCTCAAAATTGAGCTGGTCCGGGAAATCCCGGAAGCCATGAAGCCGCGCCGTATCGCAATCAACGGCGTATCGGCCGACAATGTCCAGAAATTGGAAGCCAAGGCAGCCTAAGCAGGCTCCGACCGGCGCCGCGCGAGGCTTCGCGCGGCTGCCGCTCGTCGTCAATGCAAAGGAGGATACCATGCGGCCGACGACCGCTGACGACAACGTGTTTGACTTCAACGCGCTCCTGCATCCCGGCACCGCTTTCGAACATCCCAGGGATGTCGTGTGCCATGCCGGCCTGACGACGGCCGAGAAGCGGGCAATTCTGGCATCCTGGGCGTCCGACGCATCGGCGATAGCATCATGCCCGTCGCTCCGCTCGCCCGCCGGACTGAAGAAGCCCGTATCGATCGATGAAATCCTCGAGGCCCTGTGCGAACTCGACGGCGGACCCCGGAATCCTCCGGGTGGAAAGCCTTGTCGGTTGCGCTCAACCGAACGTGCCTTGGCCGCCTGAGCCGGAAGGGGACGAGTGATGATCAAGGGAAATCTTGAACGCCTGCGTGCCCATCGCGCCAATATTCGGCGCTACCGCAGGCTGCTCGCGACGCGGCTGTCGGACCTAGAGCGAGCGTATATCGCACGCCGGATGAGCGAAGAGCAGCATTCCGTGGAGGCCCTTTTGCACGAGACGTTTCCCGATCGCCTCTCGCTGCAGACGGATCGCCGACGAACAATGAACTTGGAGATGGCTCGGCTGCTGCATCCAGCCGAGGCGTTTGCTCATCCGATGGACGTTGTCGATGATTGCGACCTCACCTCGTACGAGAAACGGGCCATTCTATCGCTTTGGGCCGCGGATGCTTGCGCCTTGAAAGACGATCCAGAATTGAACCGGACAATCGATGGAGCTGTGAGCTTCGACGACATCGTGGATGCCCTGCGCCTTCTGGAGTCCGATTCGGATCGAAGGACCAATGGCTCCAACCGAAAAGGCCGACGTTTTGGCAGCCATGAGGCGGACGATAGTCCCGCTTTGTAGACCGATGCTTTTGTTGCTCTGCCGCGACCCTGACGAGAGCGCGGCAGAGGTGGGAATTTGTTGAGCGCTGCGAGGGGGAAATGTCTCAAGCTGTTTCTCAGAAATTGCCGTCGCTCGGCACCGGGCTGACGAAGTATTTAACGGAAATTAGACAATTTCCGATCCTCACTCGGGAAGAAGAGACCACTCTTGGTCGGCGATGGCGAAACCGCGGCGATCGTGAAGCGGCTTATCGCCTGGTGACAAGCCACCTGCGTCTCGTTGCGAAAATCGCCATGCGATATCGAGGTTATGGGCTACCCATTGCCGATATCATTTCCGAGGGCAATGTCGGCCTGATGCAGGCCGTGCGGCGATTCGATCCGGAGCGGGGCATCCGCCTTTCCACCTATGCCATGTGGTGGATCAAGGCAACGATCCAGGATTTTGTTCTTCGCTCATGGTCGCTGGTGAAGATCACGGCGGATGCTGCCCAGAAGAAGTTATTCTTCAAACTGAGGCAATCGAAGAGTGCGATCTCCGCCTTGGAGGACGGGGATCTGAGGCCAGAACAGGTCAAGACGATCGCCGCTCAGCTCAAGGTACCCGAACGTGAAGTCGTGAATATGGACCGTCGCCTGCGCGGCGACCTGTCCCTGAATTTACGTCACAAGGATGCCGGCGACGTCGGAGATGCCCTCGAACGGCTGGTAGATCCGTCGCCTACTCACGACGTGACGTTGGCCGAGGACCAGGAACTGGCTCAACGGCGGCAAGCTCTGACAGCAGCCATTGAGAAGCTAAGCCCCCGTGAAAGGCATATCTTCACAGCACGCTATTTGAGTGAAGATCCCCCGAAGCTCGAGGCGCTTGCCTTAGAGTACGAAATATCGCGCGAGCGTGTCCGCCAAATCGAGCAACGGTCATTTGAAAAGGTACAGTCCGCGATGCTGACAGGAGGAGCCTGTCTGAAAAGTCCATACAACATTCGAAGGAACGGTAAACACACTTTCGGCTCAGGCGCTTGACTGTACGATGCTAACGCCATTCATTCTTTGTCTGATGACCGCGAATAGCATGGCCGCGGCAGGAGCCATTTGCGCGGCACGACATATCTTGCTGCTCTTCGCGCATGGGACCGATAACGACCGTGCCATTCCGCAGATCGAGCAGCCAGGCAAGAGCGGGGCGCCTTCTGCGTTGGTTTCAAGCAATGCCTCAAAGCTGCAACTATGAGCGGGCCGTCAGTCCACGCAGCGGATTGTCCATGCGCTCGACGCTTCATGCGCACACCACCCGCAGAAGTCAGCGAGCGACTCTCTCTTGGCGATGCAATGAGCCATGCCCCGAGATGTCTCTTTCGACGCCCGCGCCACGAGCGAACAAGAGCGGACTAAGCTTGAATCCCTGATCCGCGAGGATTTTGAGCGCTGGCATCCCGGTCACAACCTGGAAGATCTGAAGCGAAGGGCTTCCTTCTCGTAAGCCTCCGAGGGAAGACGCCTTGTGGCGTGCTGGGCTGATGGTTGAGAACTGTACGTATGGACAGCCACACGATCAGTACGCTGAATCGACTTGAAGTGGTCGATAGTCGATGTCCTCGACGCAGGCCTGCTGACGCACCTTGGCGTATTGCAGCCTCTTGGAGAGCCGCTTGTCGCGTCGCAGCCACGCTTCGCGTTCGGGCAGGAGCGCAAGCCATTCGGCATGGCCGAGGCTTGCAGCATCGCCGCCGGCTTCGATGTCGGCAAAGGCTTTGGCCATGCCATGAAGGCCGAGCGCGTGGAGTTGATCGAGGGGCGGACGCGTGATGTTGGGATGAAGGATCGGCGCATTGTCCGCGGAGCGCTTGGTTGAAGGACGTCGATCATTGTTGGTGAGGATTGATTTGACCGAGCCGTAGGTGCGAGCGCCGATGTCGATCGCCCGCAGGGCGGCGGCACCGAGCCGCTCTTGCCCGTAAGATCGAGCGAGCCGGATGATGCCGGGGCGGGCGCGGAAGCCCTGCTCGGGGTGTGCCCGCTCATCGAGGATCAGGTTGCACAGCGCCGCGGTGGCAGGCCCGATCGTGGCGGCCTCCTTGCGGATGCGCTCGATGGTCCAGCCGGCGTAGCGCCGATGACTGGACGCCATGTGCTCCGGCACGGTGGTGTGCTTGTGGTTGCCGCTCATGCGCTGACGCCCGGCGATCCGCTCGCCCCTGTGGAAAATCTCGACAGTGCGGGCGGTGAAGCGCACCTCGACCCTCGGCGCGGAGGAAGCGATGCGGGACGCTGTAGTAATGCGCTTCGACCTCGACGTGATAGTCGATGCTGACCCGGCAGATCCGCCACTTCGGCGAACACTTAGGGGCTCTCCGGCAAGTCCTTCAGCGCCGGCCGGCCATCTCGTTTGCGGCGAGCCACGCCGAGCCGCCGGATCGACCGTTCCTCGTTGAGCCGGGTGAGCAAGTCGGCGATCGCCGCGTTGACCTTGGCAAGGCTGTGGAACGTGCGGTAGGGCAGCCGCCCGAGCAGCCAGCGCTCGACCATGAGAACCGCCTGCTCGACCTTGGCTTTGTCCGAGGCCGGCGCGGCCTGGCCGGCAGAATAGCGGTGTCGTAATGCGCTGCCATGTCGGCGTGGCTGCGGTTGATCCTGGGATCGTAGAGGCAGGCTTTGATCACCGCGACCTTGGTGTTGTCCGGGACCAATAGCGCTGGCACGCCGCCGATCGCCTTGAAGGCGCCGACGTGGCCGCTGATCCAGTCGGCGAGCCCCTGCGTCCAGGTCGCCTGCGCGTAGGTGGAGCTCGAAGCGCCGAGCACCGCGACGAAAATCTGTGCGGTGCGCCGCTCGCCGGTGAGCCGATCGATCACCACCGGCACGCCGTCGCCGGCATAGTCGACGAACAGCTTGTCGCCCGCCGTATGCGGACTGGCGCATCGTCACCGACAGGCGACCTTCCCAGGCGCGGTAGAGCTCGCAGAACCGCGAATAGCGATACCCGCCGGGTTCGCCCGCGATGTACTCGTCCCACAGGATCGACAGCGTCACATCCTTGCGCCGGAGTTCGCGGTGCATCAAAGCCCAGTCCGGCTCGGCCAGACGCCGCTGGCCGCGCCGGGTGCCAGGACCGGCTCCCGCGCTGGCAAACAGCCGGGCTTCCAACTCAGCGTCGGTGATGTCGTCGGGCAATGGCCAGGTCAGCCCCGCCGCCTCGAACCGGTGGATCGTCAACCGTCAACCGCACCGTCGAAGGGGCTTTCCCCACCCGCCACGCAATCTCGCGGGTCGGCATCCCGGCCGACTTCAATCTGATCACATTCCGCACATGGCGCATCGCGACATCGAGCGGAATCAGCAGGCAGGTCGGAAAACTGCCGCCACACCACGGTGTCGAAAAAGCGGCGCGGCGCCCTGACCATGATCGTCGTCGCGCGCTGCCGCGGATATCGGAACGGCCGGATGCCATAACGCCGGCACGGGCAATGAACAGCCGGACCGACCATTGGTCTGGCAGGCTGAACTTCATCTCGATCGGAGGATCGCGACGATTGACCTCCTCAAGCTTGGCCTTCAGCAGCTCTGCTGCGGCTTCAGCGGCGTCGCGTTCTCCCGCCGTGGCCGCGCCGAAATAGAGCGCCTCCACCTTTTTCAGCCGATCGCGAAGCTGGTCTTCGATCCGCATGCCCTCGCTCCTCGAAAGCAACGAGGCCATCGCACGAACCGGCCATCAACCGCGGAAAACAAGCCGTCCACACATCATCGCACCGGAACTAGGCTCCGCGGCCCTGGGCGAATGCTTACTGCGTATCGCGCAACCATCGCGCTCTAACTACTAAATTTCATGAGGAAGGCAGTGCTGCGCATGTGCAGTATTCGGCGAGCTCATTAGCAACTCCTCATCATACATGCCGTTGACCCTGTCACGCATCAGGCCATAGCACTCGCATGCAATCGTCTCGAGCCGCGTTCGGTCGATCTCTAGCATTCGTCGCTGTTCTGAAATGATGCCGCCGGCCGCTCGAAGTTTACGCATCGTTAGCGTCACGGTCGTTCGGCGCACCCCGAGGAGTTGTGCTAACGCCTCCTGCGTTAATTGAATTCGGCTGTCCGCACCTCGGTCGTGAATGTCGAGCAGCCATCGGGCCATACGGCATTCCACCGAATGGACCGCGTTGCAGGCTGCTACGTTCTGAAGCTGCAACAATTGCGTGCGAAAATGGAAACGAAGAACACGCCTAATCGCAGCGCTTTGCTCAAAGACATGCTGCAATTGTGAAACAGGTACATGGAGCGCGCTTCCGGCGACATAGGCCGTTGCCGTGACCGGCGATCGCGACCGGGAGGGACTTAGGACGGAGAGCGCGCCGACCGCTCCTTCTGAGCCCATGAGAGTGGACGCCACAATCTGACCGCCCGACATTTCGACTAAGAACGAGATGGCGCCGCTGAGGGGGAAATAGACCTGCTTGAACTCGTCTCCTGTTCGTACCAGCACAGCATCGAACCCGAAAGACGTTTTCTGAAGATGGGGCGCAAGCAAATTGAAGTCGGCTGCGGGCAACGCCGCCAAAAGTCTATTCCCAAGGCGGGTCTGGAGCGCCATCACGGATGTTCCCTGAAACCGCGCAGAAACAACCAAAGTTTGAAACCCGCGCCAAGCGCGCACGTTCCTAACTGGCCTGTTGTCCTTGATCCAAACTGCCGCTTCGGTCCAAAAGCCGGCCTTGGCGGTCAGACCGGGCGACGTCCCACCGCGGCATTCCTATGTATGGCCACCAAGCGATTTCCCGTTCCGCTCCGGTGTCGCGCGCGCCAGAAGCGCATAGGACACCCCCAATCCGAGGGGCATTTGAGGGTGAGGCGCTCATCGCGCGCGGCAGGTGACTTTTGACGCGAACCCAGAAGCCATGCGTCAGCGCCGGGAGACGGTCGAGCATCTGTTCGGCACGATGAAGGCCCGCATGGGAGCGACACACTTCCTTACCAAAACGCTCCCAAAAGTAGCGGCCGAGATGGACTCTCGGTCTTGGCCTATAATCTGACCCGGGTCATTAACATCGTCGGGACCAAGTCACTGATCTCCGCGATCATCCTCTGAGAGTGGCACGCTTCCTGGGCTTCCGAGCCGACACCCTTTGAAGCCGTTTTTACACGGGTGCGCCGGGAGACCGGCGAGGAGTAGGTGGTGCAAGTCCACTACGATGAAGGAATAGCGAACCGCATCGACCCCAAGCCGTGCGCAGGCCTCCGCGAGGATGCCGGCGAAGCATCGGCAGGGGGACGTGCAGGCCAACCATTGAGCCGCGATAGAAAACTGATTCCGAGTGCCGACGCTGACGCCGGTGTTAGTCACGACCCCGATTCATCATAGGACGACTGGCCTCAGCGCCGGCCTCCAGGCCCCCAAAGGTGCTGACGCCTTTTCTAGCGGCGCAGGAACGACGGAACGACATGGCCGACTCTTGTTTATCGGACGTTCGGATGCCGTCAGGTTTCTCGCCGAGCCGGTGCGACTGCCTGCAAAGTAGACTGCCCATATCGTGGGTCCTCGATTCGTTCTCAATCCATAGCGCGAATGGATTACCGGGGTTCTCCGTGGGAGAACGGAGTTCCTAGCTCTATTGGCGTCCGCTAAAATCGGCTCCGCAGGCCTCGACCGAATGGCGGGGATCTGACGAGGGTTACCCTCGGGAAGAGCCGGGTGCGGGAAATCCGCCCGTCCGGATCTGTGAGGGCGAAAGCCAAATGGCTGAGCTACTCGACCACAACTGGGGGCGCGGCTCGGAACTTGGCTCTGTGGTTGCTTCGCCCTGGACATTGGTCCGGCCACAAGGGGCCAATCAGGCCAACCGCTATCAGCGCGACCCCTGCGATTAATAGCCAATGCAGCAATTGCAATGAGAGCAGTAAGGCCTTTGCCATTTTCACTCCAGGACAGCGTACTCAAATGCCACGCCGCGCTCCGGGGCGTTTTCCTCGAACCATTTCTCGGCGGCCTCGATCGAAGCGAAAACTTTGATGTGGTCCTCGTCGCCGATTTACTTGGCCGCGTCCGTGTAGATCCAGACAGTTTAACTGCACGGCCTTGAAAGGTAGGGCTCGATCATTCGATCGCTCGATGTGCCGCCCGAAATGGATCCTAGTTAGCTGCGCCGGCAGACTGCGTTGGTATACGAAGTCAGTGCCCAAAGAACAACCACAGCAGGATGATCACAGGAATTGGCACGCCCAAAAGCCAAAGCAAAACGCCTCGTCCCATCGCTTCCCTCCTTATTTATTCACGCCAATGGCAACTCCGAAGACGCGGCCAATGTTCCTAGCCCACCGATCGTGTCGTCCTTGCCGTCGCGCAGGGAGCGGAAGGCGGTGGTCATCCCTCAATGAGGAGGCGCCCCAGGAACGCATTGCAGGCCCGCTCGGCTTCAGCGAACGAACTGAGGGGAGACCCGGATACGTGAGCCGCTGGCATATTCAGAAAGTCGGGGCGATATGATGCAACAAAGCCCGGCTCTCCATGCAATCCAGGTCCACTCCGGCACTCGTTGCTGATGACGAATGAATAGTCGTCGCTGCTTGCGATCCATATCTCCAGTTCAGTATCGACTCGGCGGAAGTGCAGGGCCATTCCACCCTCCACCTCCGTGATCATCCAGATGGGACGCTTAGCCCGCTCTTGTGCGGTTGGCCGCTTCGGCGCTCCCGCGCCAGCCGTTCGGCCTTTAGGCGCTTTCGATTATCGTGAATCGCTTTTTGCGCTTTGGCGTAATCCGTCATGGCTTCCGTCGGCGTGACAGCTTTGAATGCTTTGTTTGCTTCGCGCTCCGCAGCCGTCGGCGCCCGTCGGTCTCGGTCTTTAATGATTGTTGACCTCCCATTTGAGCTGGCTAATCAACGCGCGGAGCTAGTCTTCGACCCTTCAACGAACTTGAGGCTGCGATCATTTTCGGTTTCTGTCGCGGCGCACCTTTTGAAACGGCTCCGGCTCTTGGATGAGCTTGCGCTTGCGGCTGGCCGGATCGTCAGGCCTGGCTTCGGGGTCGGTCACGTTGGCGATTGCACCGGCGAACCGGAGCGCTCGGCGATCATGCCACGTGGATGTCACCGTAGAAGATGTGCCAGCATTCCTGGCGCTCGCGATCACGGCGGCGGATGAGGGCGGTCTTGGCGCATCGTCCATCTGGCTCGGCTGGCGGCGCGCGAGCTGCGACAGCTCGGCGGCCGGCCGCTTGCCGGCCTTGCCGCACTTCACGCAGCGCAGCCGGCGGACTAGGTCATGCACGCAGGTCGACATGGGGCAGGGCAGCCAGGTCGACCGCGCGACGACATCACCGACGCTGCGCTGGAAGCCCGGCTGTTTGCCAGCGCGGGAGCCGGTCCTGGCACCCGGCGGGGCCATCGCGGGCAGGCCGAGCCGGACTGGGCGGCGGTACACCGCGAACTCCGGCGCAAGCATGTGACGCTGTCGATCCTGTGGGACGAGTACATCGCGAGCGAACCCGGCGGGTATCGTTATTCGCGGTTCTGCGAGCTCTACCGCGCCTGGAAGGCCGCCTGTCGGTGACGATGCGCCAGTCCGCATGCGGCCGGCGACAAGCTGTTCGTCGACTATGCCGGCGACGGCCTGCCGGTGGTAATGCGAGCGCGCTAGGCCGCGGGGTTGCCGCAAACTGCATGACATGCTCGTATGTGCTCTGCTCGCGGAGCTCGCGCCATGTTGGATGGTGCCGGAATCGCTTGCGTCGGCGCGCGTCGAGACCGGTCGCCTGTATGTGGCCGTTGGAAGACGTGCCGGTGCGCTTGCGGCGGTAGCCCGGCGTCGCGTCGCTAGCGTAACGTGTAGGCCGTCCTCCGCGATAGCGGCGGCGACGAAGGCCGTCCGGTCCAGAATCGCACGGTCCTTGCCTTCTCGCAACATTCTTCGCGTCCTTGGCGCGAGCGTCTCGGCGATCGCTCGTCGGATTGGCATTCACCCGTCGCAGCTGTTTGCCTGGCGCCGTGATGCTCGGGCGGAACGACATTATCGCGAGCGGCACTCAAGTTGCGGGGGTGAGGTGGCGTCTGTGTCAGGCGCTGTGATCGAAAATTGCCATTGGCGAGGTGATCGTGCGCGTCGGCGTGGACGTCGACGAGGCGCAGCTACAGCGGGTGATCCGGGCGGTCCGTTCGGCATGATCTTCGGCGTGAAGGTGTTCCTGGCCAGCCATCCAGTCGACTTCCGCAAGCGTACCCCTGGCTCGAGATCCGATGCTCGCGCTGCAAGACGCCTCGGGCAATGGCCAGGTCAGCCCCGCCGCCTCGAACCGGTGGATCGTCAACCCTCAACCGCACCGTCGAGGGGGCTGTCCCCACCCGCCGCGCAATCTCGCGGGTCGGCATCCCGGCCGACTTCAATCTGATCACATCGCGCACATGGCGCATCGCAAACCTCTCCGTCGGCATCCAGGTCCCCCTTCGCAAAGCCGAAAGGCGGGACCGTATCGGAGCCAGAATAGGCCTCGTCACCCCGGGCGACATCATCCCGGAATGGTGGGCGAGATCATCTCGGAATGGCGGGCGACATCAAATCGGAACGGTGGGCGAGATCATTCCGGAATCGTGGGCGATATCGAGCGGAATCAGCAGCCTCAGTGTTCTACCCGGAGCATTGGGGCCGATCGGTGTCGTGAAAAGCTATGACAGAAGAGCGCCGAGACTGGACTCTGATAGTCGGATTTCTAAGTATTGCGGCCGTGGTGCTGGTGCTCAGCGTCATGCTTGATTAGCCGAACCGGATCGAACGGCTCCCAAATGTCGGTACTGGCCTTGCCGACTTTCCGGCCCTCGTGGATCGCCACGAAGTCGTCGGGAATCGTCTCGCTGACTATTACGATGGGGCGGAGAAACAGATCCATCACCGCTTCCGAAATGGCACCACGTAACCGTCGGCTGCGCGGATGACAACCCGGGCCAGCTCGAGCGGGTTGAAGCCGAGGTCGGCCACAGCCTCTGCCGCCCCTTGGTGCGCCAGCTCAGCGACGATTGCCTCCGTTACCTTCATCAGGCGCGCCGTTTCTGCATTGCGGTCTGCCATTGATCTGTTCTCGAGCTTCGGGCAGCCACGACCTTGCCCCCTGGTGTAATTATAAGTCTGTGTCCATTGGCGCAGGTGAGGTCAGATAGCGCACGAGACAAAAACGCGGCCCCCTGAGCAGAGACGGTCACAGCAATCTCACCGCAAACCGGGCATAGGTAGTTTTTGTCTTGAGGACTGTCGCAGACGTCAGGCACGTCGAACATCCCATCGTGCTCTCCCCGATGGATAACCACGAAGTCGTTCTTGAGTTGTCGCCGCCGATCACAGTTCGCCGCAGGGGCGGGCCTGCGGGCGCGCCCGTTAAGCGTTTGTTTTCTATGGCAGCTAGGAACGAACGGGGCCGAGCTTTGTTCGTCTGTCATCCGAATGCAGCTCTCACCATCCCCCCCGACCAAACCGCATTCGGACAGTGTGAGCGGAAGGCCGATGGCCCCAGCGTGCTCCCAAGCGCTGGGGCCGTCTCCGTCGGGAACAACTTGCAACTAACGTAGTTTAGTTCGGTACGATGAAGGAGTGGGACCAACCTATCGGCCTAAGCGCTCTCCCCGGGGCGCGGGGGCCGGTTTCTCCGGAAGTGGGGGAGCCCATGCTCAAGCCGAGCCATTTGGACGCATTAGACTATAGCTTTCTCGGATTAGTCGGAGTGTCATTCATTGCATTTGCTCTCGCCATTGGGTGGCTGCTGATCGGCTGACACGCAAACTTCGGCCTCGCTCGAGCATGATGTGCTTGCGGCGTAGATTGATGATCTCGCTCGGCCGGGCGCCGGTATTATCATCACCATGACGACCGCCCGCTCTTCCTCGTTCATCGTCTCCAGTGCGCCAGCCGCCAGGATGCGGTTAATGATCCACCACGGCGAGAAGGGTGGGCGCGGCCTCGATTTATCGCCTTCGAGCCGAGCGCCGACGACGCTGTTGTCGAGGTCAGTGAGGGCGGCGACCAGGGTGGGATGCGGATGGCGCGGGCGCGGCGGTAGATAGCGCAGCGTTGCCGCGGTATCCGAGACCATCCGGAAGCCGTCATACTTGTCCTCGAACACCCGGCCGGGATCGTCAAAAGGCGCGTCGGTCAAACTGGCCAGCATCGGCTGTAGGCGCTTTGGCAGTGTCGACTTGCGGCTCATCTCCGGGAGACCGTCGGTCGGAGAACGGCTGGGTGTGCTTGGGCCGTGGGGAGGGCGCGGAAGAATCTCGGTCAGGGCGAAGTCCGAGGACCCGCCACAAGCGGGCCCGGGCGAAGACGAATCCTTCCCACAGCCTTGCGAACCAGGAAATGCTCAAGAGCTTCGGCTTCACGATGACAAACAGCCTCTCGACGATCAGGAGGCTGAAGGCGTAGCAGGCTGCAATCATCGCCGTGCCGGTGATCCAGTGACCCTTGCCCGCCAGCGCCACGGCAGCAAGCTTCAGCGGCTCGACCGTCGCGATCGGAAGCGCCAAGAGCAGCAGCGAAGGGTAGGGTCCAAGACCTTCAATCGACCGTCTCAGGCTCATGCGCGGACGTCTCCTTGCCGAGCTAACTGCGACGACGTACGCACGTTCCGGACGCTGGAACATAGGGCGCTTCTGCCGGTTTTATGCGGCGGGCAATGCGGAAGGAAGACGAGATGCGCGCCACCATCGAAGACCGCGGCGGGGAGGCCGCCGGATCCCCCAGCCTGGAGGCCGACGCGGCTGCCTGGCGCGGCAAGCGCGGCGGTAGGCCCGTGGCCATTGCCGGCGAAGTCCTCGTGGTCCGCATTCGCCGGCGCAAGCGCTCGGTGTCATCGCCCGTTTCTTCGGCCGACCGTCCGCCGCGCCGCGCTAAAGGTCCGCGTTAGATGCGCCGCCCATGGTGGATGCTACGAAAGCAGGCGCGAAGAAATCCAAAGCTGTGACCGCTCGGGCTGAGACACGGAAGCCGCTGCCGCTCGGCCCGGGCGAGCACAAGAACGCCAGGGTCGTGTTCGCGCCGGGTCATGGCGTGGGGAGCGGCACCGAGATCGCCAGCGAGCAAAGGAGCAGGCCGCGCGCGACCGATTGCGCAAGCGCAGGCAGGTGGCGATGGAGAAAGCGCAGCGGATTTTGGATGTAGCGCGCGAGCGACACGAGCGGCGCGTAGCCAAGATCCGCGCTCAGATCGACGTGCTGGAAAATAAGCGTCGGGTCGACGACGAGCGCTGGAAAAAGGAGAGCTCGCGCTTGGAGGCCAGTGCACTCATTGGTGGAACGGGATCCCGACCGAAATCGGTCGCGTGGAGTACCGGTTCGATCCGGAGCAGGACTAGTGGAGAACTATGCCGGAATCGACGTGTCATTGGAACTGTCGAGCGTGTGCGTTGTGGATGCCCAGGGTAAAATCCTGAAGGAGGCGAAGGTCGCGAGCGAACCCGATTTTGTCCCATAATCGGCGATGTTATTATGGCCGACTGGGCCTGACCGTGGAATAATTGAGCTTTCAAATTTTCTTGGCGCGGCGCCTGCGGGCGCTGAGCGATATGGATTTATCGATGACCGGGCTTTCCCAGGACGCCGATCTTGCATGCAGGATCGCTATGCTCGAACAGAAGCTGCAGGCGAGCGCCGCGGAGGCCGATCGGCTGCAACGCGAGCTGGCACAATCGCGAGATTGCCAGACGGCTAGCGCCGACATCCTCGCCACCATTGCGGGCACCTCCGGCGACGCCGACCGAGCGCTGGAACAGATCGCTGAGACCACCGCGCGGCTGATCGGCGCCTCCAGCGTCTCGATCCAGCTCGCCGAGAACGGCGAGTGGGGCAAGGCCTACCGGTACGGCGCGAGCGCCCGGCTCATCCGCGCGGCGGTGCCGCTGACCGCCATCAAAGTCGGCGGCAAAAACATGCCCGGCGCGGTGGTCGGACGAAACCGGCAGATTCACGTGCCGGATCTCGATAATCTCGATCCCGATCTGGCCGAGTTTCCTGGCCTGCCGCACGCCCGGGCCGCTGGCACTCGAACCATGTGTGGCACGCCGCTGCGCAACCGGGGCAAGGCGATCGGCTCTCTAATCGTCCATCGCGACCGGCTCGAACCGTTTTCGGATGATGAGCTCGTGCTACTGCAAAGCTTTGCCGACCAGGCGGCGATCGCGCTCGAGAATGCGCGCCTGTTCAATGAGACTCGGGAAACGCTGGAGCGGCAGACCGCCACTGCCGACATCTTGAAGGTCATCGCCTCCTCGCCGTCCGACGTGCAGCCGGTGTTCGATGCCATCGCGAGCAGCGCTAAGCGGTTGATCGGCGGCTTTTCGACGGCGGTATTTCGCTTCGTCGACGACATTGCGCACCTTGCGGCCTTCACACCGACAAGCCCGGCCGCTGACGAGGTGCTGAGGGCCGGATTTCCGACGCCTGTCGCCCGCTTCGAGCCGTTCAGGCTCGCACAAGCTGGCACGCCGGTTCAGATCGGCGATATCGAGGCGCTTCCAGACTCGCAGATCAAGCAGATCGCTCGGGCGCGTGGCTTCCACAGCATGCTGCTCGCGCCGTTGATGAGCAATCGTGTGCCGATCGGTCTGATCAGCGTGACGCGGCTCGAAGCGGGATCGTTCGTGGATCACCACGTGCAGTTATTGCAAACCTTCGCCGACCAGGCAGTGATCGCTATCGAGAACGCACGCCTGTTCGAGCAGGTTCGGGCGAGAACGCATGAGCTGAGCGAGGCCTTGCAGCGGCAGACCGCGACCGCCGATGTACTTAAGGTGATCAGTCGCTCGGCGTTCGATCTGCGGACCGTGCTGGATGCCTTGCTCTCCTCAGCGTGTCGGCTGTGCGATGCCGACATTGGAACAATCCGTTACGAGGATGAGGGCAACTACCGGCTTGCCGCGACCTATGGCTGCAAACCCGAATGGGTCGATCACTTCCAGACCTACACGACGAGAGCAGACCGCAGCTCGATTTTCGGCCGGACTATTCTCGATGGGCGTCCCGTTCGCGTACCGGACGTGCTCGCTGATCCACACTTCAATCGCCCTCGAGCACAAGAACTCATAGGGTTTCGAGCCGCGCTCGGCGTCCCGCTCGTTCGGGAGGGCCACGCTTTCGGTGTCATTAACCTATTTCGCTTCGCTGTGGGGTCTTTCGAGGACAAGCAGATCGAGCTGGTAGCGACGTTCGCCGACCAAGCGGTGATCGCGATCGAGAACGTCAAATTGTTTGAGCAAGTGCAGGCGAAGACGCGAAGCCTTACTGAGGCGTTGAAACAGCAGACCGCGACCGCCGACGTGCTTAAGGTCATCAGCCGCTCGGCATTCGATCTGCAAACCGTGCTCGATACCTTGACCGAATCGGCCGCGCAGCTGTGCAACGCCGACATGGCGGCGATGACCCGGCAGGATGAAACCGGCGGCTACCACCATGTAACCAACTACAAATTCTCGATCGATTGGGTGAAGATCGCCGACGCCGTTCGTCTCCATCCAGGACGCGGTAGCCTGGTCGGAAGGGTACTTCTGGCGCGCAAGGCGGTCCAGATCGCCGACGTCCTCGCCGATCCCGATTACTCCTATCCGGACATGCAGCAAGCAGCCGGATATCGCGCTCTGCTCGGCGTTCCACTTCTCCGCTCGGGAGAGCCCATCGGTGTCCTATTTTTGGCCCGCAAGGTGGTTGAGCCCTTTACCGACAAGCAGGTCGAACTCGTCTCGACCTTCGCCGACCAGGCCGTCATTGCCATCGAAAACGTCCGCTTGTTCGAAGAAGTGCAATCGAAGACGCGCGATCTCTCCGAGGCCCTAACCTATCAGACCGGAAGTGCCAACATCCTCAAGGTGATCGCCTCCTCGCCGACCGACGTTGAGCCGGTCCTGCGCACCATCGTGGAAAGCGCCTGTGAGCTCTGCGAGGCCTATGATTCGGTGCTGGTCCTGAAGGAGGGAGGCGATCTGGTCGTTCGTGCGCATCACGGACCGATCGGAATGGGCACTCAGACATGGATCGACGACCGCACCTCCGTGTCGGGGCTCGCAATTGCCGAGCGGGTCCCGATACACTTGCACGACGTCCTCTCCGATGAGGGCAGCAACTTTCCTATTGCGCAGGCAATGTCACGACGGGATGGTTGCCGTACCATTCTTGCCGTGCCGATGCTAAGCGAAGGTGAGAGCATCGGTGCGATCGTACTTCGCCGTGCCGAGGTACAGTCTTTCAGCGACAAGCAGGTCACGCTCCTGCAGACCTTTGCCGATCAGGCGGTGATTGCCCTCGGCAATGTCCGCTTGTTCGAGGAGGTTCAAGCTCGCACCCGCGAACTAGCCAAATCCCTCGATGAATTGCGCGCTGCCCAAGACCGCCTGGTGCAGACCGAGAAGCTCGCCTCCCTCGGCCAGCTCACGGCCGGCATCGCGCACGAGATCAAGAACCCACTCAATTTTGTCAACAATTTCTCTGCGCTGTCCGCCGAATTGATCGGCGAGCTCACTGAGCTACTCGGAAATGCGGAACTAGATGACAGGATCCGCACCGACGTAGACGAGCTTGCGCAGATGCTGAAGGGCAACCTCGATAAGGTCGTCCAGCACGGCAAACGCGCCGATTCCATCGTCAAGAACATGTTACTGCATTCGCGCGAGGGGACGGGCGATCGTCGTCCGACCGACATCAATGCAATTGTCGAGGAAAGCCTCAACTTGGCCTATCACGGCGCCCGAGCGGAGAAATCCGGCTTTAACCTCACGCTCAAACGCGACCTCGACCCACACGCCGGAACGGCGGAGGTTTATCCGCAGGAGATTACGCGGGTGTTGCTCAACCTGATCTCCAACGGCTTCTATGCGGCCTACAAGCGCAAGGAAGCCCACGGCGACGCCTTTGAGCCGACATTGAGCGCGACCACGAGAGCTCTGGCAAATGAAGTGGAGATCAGGATCCGGGATAATGGCGTCGGGATTCCGGAGGAGGTCAAAGCGAAAATCTTCAATCCTTTCTTTACGACCAAGCCCGCCGGCGAAGGCACCGGGCTCGGCCTTTCGATGAGCCACGACATTGTCGTGAAACAGCACGGCGGCAGGATAACCGTCGAGACTGAACCGGGAGCATTTACCGAGTTCATTATCACCCTGCCGCGGATGGTGGCAGTACAAGACAATACCGGAGGCACGAGTTGAGTGTTTACATTCTCGTCGTCGACGACGAGCCCGACGTGGAAGCATTGTATCGACAGCATTTTCGGCGCGAGCTGCGCGCCGGCCGCTTTCTGATGGAGTTTGCCGCTTCCGCGCCGGCCGCGCTGCAGCGCGCCGCCGACATCCGGGATCCCTCGCTGATCTTGATCCTGTCGGACATCAACATGCCCGGAATGAGCGGGCTGGAGATGCTGCCGGAGGTGCGAGCCAGACGGCCCGACGTCCCTGTGATCATGATTACAGCCTATGGCGACGCGGAAACCCGCAAGATAGCACTGGAGCGCGGCGCCGAGGCCCTGTTGACCAAGCCGATCGACTTCGGGCAGCTTCGCCAGGAGATCGACGCCAGGCTCGGACAGCTCGCATGACCGCTACCATCCTCGTAGTCGACGACGAGCCGGATCTGGAGGCTCTCGTCCTGCAAAAATTCCGCCGGCAGATTCGCGACGGACAGGTTAGTTTCGTCTTCGCCCATGACGGCCTTGAAGCCCTGCAGTCGATCGAGGCGCATCCCGACGTCGACTTGGTTGTCTCCGACATCAACATGCCGCGCATGGACGGCTTATCGCTGCTGGCGAAACTACAGGAGGCCGAGGAAAAGAAGTCGACCATTATCGTTTCCGCCTACGGCGACATGAGCAACATCCGCACGGCGATGAACCGGGGCGCGTTTGATTTCCTTACCAAGCCGATCGATTTTGCCGACCTGGAAACGACTATTCAGAAAACGATACGTCACATCGACATGCTGCGCGAGGCGCGCCGCCGCCAGGTCGAAGCCGAGCGCGCCCACGCCTCGCTGTCCCGCTATTTCTCGCCTGAGCTTGCCAAGCGTCTTGCTACAGGCGGCGACGGTAACGACATGCAGGTGCACTGGCGTGATGTCGCCGTCATCTTCACCGACATCACGGGCTTCACCTCGCTGGTCGAAACCGCCGCGCCCGAAGTGCTGGCCGAGCTGCTTAATGAATATGTCGGCGGCCTGACCGACGTCGTCTTCGCTCATGAGGGCACGGTGGCCAAGGTGATCGGCGATGCGATCCAGGTGCTGTTCAACGCGCCCGGCGAGCAGGCCGACTACGCGAACCGCGCTATAGCCTGCGCGCAAGCGATCGATCGATGGGCGGAGGTGTTCCGCGGACGCTGGAAGGAAAAGGGTGTCGATTTCGGGGCCACACGGATCGGCGTGCACGCTGGCCCCGCCCTGGTTGGCAATTTCGGCGGCAGTCGCTTCTTCGATTACACCGCCTATGGCGATACCATCAATACCGCTGCACGGCTCGAGACAGCGAACAAGACTTTGGGAACACGGGTCTGCGTTAGTGCTGCGGTTGCGCATGCAGCGGCAGACTTCAAGGGGCGGCCGGTCGGCGACCTCCTGCTGCGCGGGCGCAGCGAACCGTTGCGCGCCTATGAACCGCTCGCCCCGGCGGAATTCGAGGCGCCGGCGACCGCGCAATACGCCCGGGCCTTTGCCAAGCTCGAGGCCGAGGACACTTCGGCCATGCCGGCCTTCGCCGCGCTGGTCGGAGTGCATGCCGATGACCCCCTTGCTGGCTTTCACCTCAAGCGGCTACTCAACGGAGGGAGGGGCGCCCGTATGCAACTCGGCTAAGTCGTGGACTGCTCGCTGTTAAGTGGTGCTTGTTGTGCGCATAGGCATACGGAGAAGGGCTCGTCCGTATTCC
The DNA here is from genome assembly GCF_020194035.1 of Bradyrhizobium sp. BRP56. NCBI lineage: Bacteria > Pseudomonadati > Pseudomonadota > Alphaproteobacteria > Hyphomicrobiales > Nitrobacteraceae > Bradyrhizobium > Bradyrhizobium sp. BRP56. Next base: position 33,716 of record NZ_JADYVV010000040.1, on the reverse strand, counting down.
ATTATTCCCGATGGGCGAATCCGATCGGGCAGGCCTATGCCACTCGGGCAATGAATCCGGATGAGGCTATGGGCGGCCGGCGCGTGAGGCGACAGCGATCAGTCGATAAAGAGAGGCCGCAGACTTTGCGACCTCTCTCTTTGATTTAAGCAGTCACCACCAGTGGCGGTGATGATGGCGCCAACCGTAGTGATGGCCCCGGTACCAGCCATAATGATGGCCGCGTCCCCAACCGTAGTGATGGCCGCGACCGCCATGATGACCCCAACCGTGTCCATTCCCGTGTCCGTGGCCGCCTCTGACCTGAATGACTTCACCCGCGGTGCTACCCATTGCATGTGGCGTTGCCATCGGCATGGCCGATGCCGACAGCATGGGCGTAAGCGAAAAAGCACAACCGATAACTGCGATTGCCAAGAGCCTTTTCATAAGATGGTCCTCCCGTTTTGAGCGCTAACCCAGCAGACTATCAGTCGCGCATTGCAATGCTCGCTGAACGGTGCATTCACCTACGGTTCATCGATGCCGCGCTTCGGCGCTGCCTAGACCCCTCTGGGGTCTATTGGAATCTGATGAGCCATATTCATGGAACGTCGTTCGTCGCGCGGTTGGTTGCCGGGGCTCATTCTGGAGGACAAAATGAAGCGCACAATTATCGCACTTTCTGCCGCCTGCCTTATGGCTTCGAGCACCGCCTTGTTCGCGCAAGGCGTTTCGAGCAAATCTCCCGGCCACGAGATGCAGGACAGGGGCTCCAAGAAGGGTAGCCCCGGCGCCTCAGGTTATGCGCCCGGACAGGAAATGCAGGCAAAGGGCTCGAAGTCTGGCAGCCCCGGCGCATCGGGATATGCTCCTGGTCAGACGACAGGGTCCAGCACCGGAATGAAATCGGGTGGCTCGTCAGGTCCAAGTAGCCGGCGTACGGGTCGTCCCAGCGTTCGGCCGGGGCGATCCTTATCGGACGCCGCGTTACCTTGGCCTCGGGCCCCGCGGCGCGGTGGCGAACGTTAGACCAAGAACCTTAGCTCTGAGCCGCACCGCGGCTTCGCTGCGGTTCATCTCAACGGCAATGTCGACAGCGTAACGGCCCTCCGCGATGAGCTTTTGCAGAGTATCGTCTTCAGCGGGATCCCAAGGGCGGTTCTTTGGCATTGCGATGCAAATCAGTCTTTGAGGCCAATTCGTACTGGTGAGCCTTCTCCAGCAGCGCGTCTCTGATCGGGCCGGGCGGAAGAAGAGCGGCCTGTCTTCGCGCTTCGCGTGCACAAAGCTGACTTCTTGCTCTTTCGTCATAGCTCGCCTCCAGCTCCTTGCGGACGGCCGCCGCAGAATTCCGGACTTTATCGACCGCCTTACGAAGCTCTTCCTTCGAGACACCGAGCGCATGAGCCCAGCATTTCATTTGGTCGGGCGCATGCAGATTGATCTTTGAGCGCTCGAACTGATCTTTTTGCGTAAGGCTCTCCATTCTCGAACAACTCCGGCTTGGGCGCTCCGTTCCTAACTAGGAACTGTCGGCCAAATTCGTGTGTTCATTCGATCAGGAGGTGACGACATGGCAAAGGCAGCATGGAAACGACCGGGTTCACCCATCGGCAAAAAGGGGCCAAGAAAAGCCAACCCCAAGTACAAGCGCCGTTCGCGTCAGCCCTGGACCGACAAGGAAGTCAACGGGCTTCGAGCGCTGGCAAGGGCGAACACCCCGACAGGTGTCATCAGTCTCAAGATGGAGAGACCGAAAGGCTCGATCGCTAGCAAGCGCAGCGAGAGGGCATCTCGCTGCGGCCGGTCAACCGCTCACCCTACAATCGTCGCAAGAAGACCGCGCGGCGCTAGTTTTTGGTGGGCGGGATCTCCTCGAGCACCCCACTCACATTGGGCTCCTCCACACCCTGATTAATGTCGTCGGAGCCGTTGCACGCGCATCTCATACCCGCGCCACACTGGCATCCATGCCGGTTTGTCGTCCACGCCAAGTGCGGATGGTTTTCGCAAACCCAGCCGAGGCCGCCGCAGATCGGACAATTGGGGTTGATCATGCCGCGAGCAGACGCTTGTAGCGCCGGTAAGCGTCAATGGCGTTGTTCGCGAGCATCAGCGGCCGACGCTCACCAGCCCGCGCCATGTCATCGATGTTTCTGAGAAGGAAGCGGCTCGCGTCGCCAGGATCTATGATCTCGCCGGAGCGCTCGAGGAAGTCCCAGGCGATTTGGATCGACTTTTCTACGAGGACTGGCAGGAGCTCACTCATGAGAGCAAAACCAATTTCGGTCGCGGAGGTTCCTTCTGTGACGGCATGGTAACCGCGAACGTCATCCATTTTCGATTGCCTAAATTTCCAGTCAGCATTTGCTCATCGCTAGGAACAGCCGATAGCAGGGGCAGTTGAACTGGAATCAAATGGAGCGATGACATGGCATACGAAGAACGAGAAACGGGAAGTCTTATAGGAAGTGACAAGGTCGAAGGGACTGCGGTGTACGGCTCCGACCGATCGCGTATCGGTTCGATCGAACGGGTCATGATCGACAAAGTGAGCGGGAAAGTCGCGTACGCTGTTTTGGGATTCGGCGGCTTTCTCGGGATCGGCGACGACCACTATCCGCTGCCTTGGCACTCACTGAAGTTCGACACTGGCCTCGGCGGCTACGCAACGGGCATTACTGAAGACCGGCTGAGCAGCGCGCCGAAATACAGCGACGAGCGCAGCTGGAATTGGTCGGATCCTGCGGTGGCTCGCTCGGTCGACGACTATTACCGGGGAATACCCGCTCCTTAGGCAAGGCCGCGCACAACAAGGCCGCCATGAAATCGGATGCCCTCCAGTTTCGGAGGGCAGCCCCGTTAACATATTGAACTTCCGATTGAGGAATCACGCTGGGCTGCCGTCCTCAAGACGTGGGCGGGGCGGCGGTAAATTTTGAAGTCGCTGCACTAAAGATAATGGTGAGCTATCCTGGTGGAGTCGCCGCTTTGGTCGACCTCAAGCGCGACATGGCTATCCACTAAATATGATGCCAATGCAAACGTCTTAAAGCGACCCCGATCTGGTAGTCTGGGAAGTGACCGAGGCCGCCCGCGAGCAAGGTCCGAGCCGCGGCCCGTGGTCGCGCCTGATAGACAGCTATGTGTGAGAGACACCGGTAGTGACAAAGGTCATGCCGGACGCGGCAACAATGCTCGATCGTCGCTCGGAATATCCAACTCATCCCACAAGACCAGAGAGAGAGCGTGAGCAATGTGGTGAAGCCGTAGATTGCCAAAATTGTTTGGATCATAGCAAGCCGTTCCCGCAAACCGGCGTGAAGTACGCGGTCCCTTGTATCCGGGGCTGGCGGAAGAAGCATCAGGGACCGCGCTCCGCGCTGGCGTATTCCCTAAGTCGTTGAATAGCGGAAATGGTCCACCCCGACACCACTGTTGGCCGGTTGCGCTCCACGGCAACATTAGCTCTGAGATGGGATGTGATCGGTGGAGACCTACGGGCGAAGTCGTGCGCCCCGATGCGCTGCAATATTCCTGCTGAAAATTCGAAAAAAGCGGCCCGGCCTTGGGGTAGCTCTGGGGTAGGCCGGGCCGTCAGGACATGCCGAAATGTGAGTTTCCGGCCGCGCCATGAGCGGTTCCGATTCGGGCAGCAAGAGGGCGCGCAATTCGATGTCGGGGGCGATCATTTTGCCAACTCCGCCAGATTTAGTATTTCGGCGACGATTTTACGCCGCTCCGATGTGTCGTTTGATCGATTGAACTTTTCTTCCAGCACTTGGAAGGTTGTTCTGATCAGCATGTCATCGAGCACGACCGGCAATTTATCCACGGCATTGAATCCGGCAGCAGCTGCCTCCTCAAACCCAGCCACGTATCCCTTCTTAAAGGCCTCGCGATCGTGCAGAAGATGCACGATCTTCGGCTCAATGGACGCGTTGAAGGCATGTCCGAAAACAAGAAACATACTCATGCCGCCACCGCCGTTTCAGCCTCGAACGACGCAAAGAACACGCGGGGAATTCCAGTGAATGGTACGACGACTGATTCGGGCGTACGAAGGCGCGATCTCGACCTTGGGGATAGGGGTCAACCAGGCCGAGATCGCGCTGCCTCGCCGCTGCCGACATCGCGATCATTGTTCGCCTTCATGGCCGCGTTCTGGCCGGATGGTGGCTCGATCTTGGTTGTCCGCGATGTTCACCGTGTCGGCCTTGTCGTCGGGAGCCTCGCGGCGATCCGCCATCGCCTCGACGGCTTCGATCACATGCCGTCGTACTGCCCGATCCCGGATCGAGCGAAAGGCTCTCAAGAGCCGGAATATCTGCGCGGCTTCCTTCGCCTGCCGTTCCTTCGACACGATCAGCCCTCAGCCCAGGCGGTCAATCCTAGCTGTCACACGTACTGCTGCAATCCCGGAGAATTTCGGGCGGGCATGAGGCTGGGGGCAATGAGGTGCACCCCGGCGAAGTAAACGCGGTCCCGTTCGTGCTGTCTGAGGGTCACGGCCGGGACCGTGCTCCGCTCTGGCGGATTACATAAACCGAAGATGGCGGCGGGAACGTTCCTACCGGCCGGAATGTTTCAGGTAATTGCCTCAACTTGGCTGCCGTAGTCCGGGCGACGTTATCTACTCGGTCATGTGCGCCGCCGTCTCCTCCGGGCCTTGCGCAGTAGCGTCTCACGATCTGACCCCGGAGGCATGGCTTTGACTTCCTCTCGGAGGCTCTTCGCCTCATCGACCAATCGCTCACAAGAGACCGAGTTTTCTTGAAATGGCGTCGCCTCTGCATTGGGACGGCATGTGCTCTAGGAGCAGGTGCCGCGTGTTGGCCGCCATCTCGTCACGCTGGAGCGGACTCTACTCAACGTGGAACGCCTGCATTTTCGCGGCAAATTGCCTAGCGACCTCGGGCGGGATTTCGAGCGGCTTTCGGCTAATGGGCATTACCGGAGAATAGGTATGCATGGCCGATTTAAGCTCCCGCGTAGAACGAATGGCGCATTGCCTTGCGCAGGCCAGGTTTCGGAAACTTGCAGCACGGGGCGAGCACGCTACACGTCTCCGCAACTACGGCACCAGTGCGGGCTAGAGCGCTGGTGTTTTTGTAAGAAGCGGCCCCAGCGACATGTGGGCCTGGTAGGGTGCGCGGCGGCGATCAGGGTGAGACTCCGTATTGCCTCACATATCGATGCTCCCGAGTGCGGTCGGTTGCCTCATTTATTTTGCTCCCGGCTTGGGTTTAGGAGGAGGCCGGGTGCGGAGATGGCCGGGGTTTCGGAGCGCCCGGCCTCCTCCGCTGGCACTGGCACATCATTGGGGTGTTGTGACCTCATACCCGGCGGCGTTTTCTCCGTAGGAACGAACAGTAACGCGTTCGCTTGCTCGCTGCGCCGGGATTTAAGCCGACGTTGAAGCGTTCGAAGAAGCTTGTTCGGATAGGCTCCAGGATATTCCACCTGCAACGGGGAGAGCAGTTCGCTGCCAGTCCGCCAGGGCTCCACATCAAACCATTTTCGCAGATCCGGCGTTGCCCTGATGAGCGGGGCGGGACGGCGCCGGCCTCTTTTCGCTTTGACGATTGGCCGATCCGTCGGTCGCATAGCTCCGTCCTTCTAGGCGGTTCGTACGCTTGCGGCGCGGATATCGTGCAGCAACGCGACCGGGTCGAGACCTGCAAGATCAACAATGTCGCTCCGCTCGGAGGATCGGCTCGGTCCGCCCGAGCAACCCTCGGACGCGCAGTGTAGGGCGAGCCACCTCATCGGCAGAGGCGGACATACGGTCTTACGATTCTTCTCAGGCGGCTTCGCCAGCTTCAATTTGACACTCAACCGGCGCAACCTGGCATGCGCTCGCTCGACGCGCGTGTCATGATGTTGGCCCTTGGCACTGCGTCCCTTCGCCATATCTGCTTTCCTTTTCCGGGAAGGGCTCCTGCGTCTTGCGATCGATGAACGTGTCCGGGCCGGGTTTTCTTTTGAGCAACCGGATAGATTTGGCAGAGGCCTTTACGGCCTCATCAACGATCGCTTGTCTCGCTGTTGAGAAGTGTATATGCAATTAATGACTCGCTGATCGGCCATGGACCGCGCTCCTTCGCTTGTGCAGGCGGGAGCGCTCTCGGTCTCTCAGTCACCGACGCCTAGCGTTACCGCGATCAGGTAAGACGGTCAGTCTAGTCGGTGCTCGGACGAGCAATGATATGGCCTAAAGCTATGGATCACCCGAGAGAGCGCAGTGAGGACAGTACCGATCAGCGGCTTTGCCGAGTTGGCGTCGGAATTCCTGCCGGAGAGCTTCTCCCTCCCAAGTCGTGCCATCGCACTTGATCAGCTTTCTGGCGCGAGCAAAGGCGTGGTTTTCAGCCGCATCATCGCCGACACGGACCACGATATCCAGATGGAAGGGACATACTGCTATGGCATGGGTCGTTTCCAGTGCGTAGTGCACGGCTGAACGCAAATCATCTACGTGGCTGCTTACGGGCATACGAGCCTCCTCGGACGAAACAGGGCTCGGAGTGCTAGAGCCTGAGTCCCGTAACCCTTGAACAGTCAGGTTTTCGGATGCGGCTCATCTATAGCCCGCTTGGCTGGCCTATCATTGATATAGCGCAAAAGAACTCGGCTCTATGCAAAAGCTCGGCTACTAGTTGAGATGGCCGGGCGAATGCAAATATGAGCTCGATGAACACTGCGAGTGTGCTGTGGTGCCAGCACACTTCCATCCGGACGAATACGGGTGGCGGACGGCGTTAGACGCACTTGAGTGGAGGCTGTTTACCCGCCGGACCCAGGCACGAACGCATCCACGGACGCGGCTATTCGGGTTGCCAATTCAGCAGCGGTCGGCGCGGACTGCTTTTCGAGTGGTAAGGCGACGGAATGCGCCGCCGCCAATCCGGCACCAGCGGTACAAATGGCTATCGCAATTGCAACGAGATGATCGATCCTCATGGCGATGGTCCTTCGCATCGACCCCATCAAATAACCGGGCAAATTCAAAGTTGGTTCCCCCGTCTGAGCGAGTTCCTGTGAGTGATCGCCGGAACTCCCCCAAAGACTTGAACGTTGGGTCTTGTTGTCGAGCCGACAGAAGGACACGCCGTCGCATCGGCTGCGCCGTGCCAGTGCGCGCGTTTATTTCAGAACAGCCCGACCAGGGAGAAGAGAGCGACTTCGGTCAGGAAAGCGACACTCATGATAGCGACGGTGAGAAACACGTCGCCAGCCGACAGATTTGTCATAGTGTGCCTCACATTTCGCGAAGCCCCCGTGGGTAATTCACCTATGATAAAAAGGTTCGGTTCCAGCGGACAAGCAAGCCCGATGCACGTTGCTATCGTGGCGGCAGGAAGACCTTGCGATAACGGTTGAACATTTTCATCACACTTTAGGTGGTCTGGCTCATCTAGGACGTCAAGCCAGAAATAAAGCCAGCCTGGCTGCGGCGTTCAGATGTTTCCGACGACGTAAGCAACGCGATCAGGCGTTGCGCCGGCGATGCCGACGATACATGTGCGGGGATGGCAGCGGTGTACATGGTGGCGAGCCCGCATCCTGGCGGCAAGGGGCCGGACAGAATGACGCCTTTGGTGCTGTTGATCTCGGTCGATTGCGTGCAGCCGATCGGCCGCCGGTCATTGGACTCGGCCAGATATCGCATGGCGGTCGCGCCGTTTGGAAAAACTCTCAATCGGTCGGCGATGACATCAGCGATATCTATTTGTGCGAGCAGCTTGGCGACATGAATTCCGGCGGTCGATGCCTTGGTATCCGGCACGAAGATCGCGTCAGCGGCGAGCAATGCCGCGCGCAGGCTGGCCGCGTCGTCGGCGCTGACCAACGGATCGCCGGCCCGAACGGAGAGGGCGGTTTCAACCCGGCCGATGTCCGTGATCGAGCTGCGCAAAACCAGCCCTTCGTCGGCAAGCTTCGCGATCAGAGCGGCGGTCAGGATGACGATGTCGGTCGGTACGCCGGCGCGCAATCTGTCGGCCATGGCGCCGACCGCGCCAAAATCGCCGGCAATGCCGAGGCCGGTTTCGGCTTCAAACGCGGGCTCAAGGCTGCGCACCAGGCCTTGCGCCGCCCCGCCACTCAGGATGTTCAACGTCTTCATGCGCCATGTTCCCTTCGCCCGTGGACTCGCCGCCGCGTGCCTATTTGAGCTTGTCCAATCTCTTGACGACGTCTGCCCACTTCACGATATCGGCGCGTAGGAATGCGTCGAATGCCTCCGGCGTCATGATCATCGGCGCCGCGCCCTGCGCGGCCCAGAGCTTCTCGACCTCCGGCCGCCTGATCGCCGCGTTCACAGCCGCGTTGAGCTTGTCGACGATCGGCTTCGGCGTGCCCGCCGGGGCCATCAGGCCGAGCCAGATCGTTGCCTCATAGCCGGACACGCCCGCCTCGGTCACCGTCGGAACGTTGGGCAGCACCGTCGAACGGGTCTTGCCGGTCGTTGCGAGCGCTCGCACCTGGTTTTCGGCGACATTCGGCGCCATCGCGGGAACGGCATCGATCATCATCTGGACCTGGCCGCCGATGACGCCGCCGCGGGCTTCGCCGCTATTGCGGTAGGGCACGTGCACGACGTCGATCCCGGCCATGGCTTTGAACAGCTCGCCCGCCATGTGATACGGCGTGCCCTGACCTGACGAGGCATAGTTCAGCTTTCCGGGCTGGACCTTTGCGAGGGCGATGAATTCCTGCAAGGTCTTGGCCTGCACGGCGGGGTGGACCACGATCACGAGATCCGAGGTATTCAACGACGCGATCGGCGTCAGGTCGCGCATCAGTTCATATTTGCGCTGCGGCACCAGCGATTCGTTCGCGGTCTGGGTGTTCGACATCATCAAGAGGGTGTAGCCGTCGGCCGGTGCCTTGGCGACCTCGAGCGTGCCGATCACGCCGCCGGCGCCGGTGCGGTTCTCCACCACGAAGGGCTGGCCGAGGCTTTCCTGCAAGATGCCGCCGATCTGCCGCGCGGCGACGTCGGCCGGACCGCCGGGACCGAAGGGAACGATGATCCTGCCCGGCCGTGCGGGATAGTCTTCGGCGTCAGCATATGAGCCTGACATGGACACGGTCAGCAACGCCGCGACGAACACCAAGGCGTACCGCAAGCCTGCCATTGACGGAATCCCCCAACTTTAGTCTTGTTTCTTGATCAGAAGTCTAGCTGCAACCTGAAGCTTCTGTCGACGACAGACTCCGTTTTCGCGCATCGGAATAAGAGCGGGAGGACGGTGTACTCAAACTTCGCCATCGCGTGCGGGGAATCATATGAGGAAACATCCTGGGCTATCGCGCCGCGACATGCTGAAGGGCTCGGGCGCGGTGCTGGCCGGGGCCGCCCTTTCAACGCGCGTGCTGGCTGCTGCGCCGCCAGCCGAACCGGTGACGCCGACGTTGATCGAGGCAGCGAAGAAAGAGGGGCAGGTCGTCTATTACACCTCGACCGATCTGCCGGTTGCCGAGAAGCTGGCAAGGGCATTTGAAGCGAAATATCCCGATATCACCGTGCTCGTCGAACGCACCGGGGCGGAGCGTGTGTTCCAGCGGGTCGGCCAGGAATATTCCAGCAACATTCATGCCGTCGATGTCGTCAATTCCTCCGACGCCGCACATTTCATCGTGTGGAAGCGCGAGGGCATTCTCGCGCCCTATGTTCCGGAGGAGGTCGCGAAATACTACCCCGACGAGCATCGTGATGCGGACGGGCAATTCGCAAGCTTCCGGGTCTGGCTTTCGATCATTGCCTACAACACCAATCTCGTGAAGGCCGAGGAGGCGCCCCAGAGCTTTGCCGATCTGCTGGATTCGAAATGGAAGGGCAAGATCGTCAAGGCGCATCCCGGCTATAGCGGCACCATCATGACCGCGACCTATCAGATGCAACGCGATCTCGGCTGGAGCTTCTTCGAGAAGCTCGCCAAGCAGAACATCATGCAGGTGCAGTCCTCGACGGATCCACCCAAGAAGCTCGATCTCGGCGAGCGTGCTGTCATGGCCGACGGCAACGAATACAACATCTTCCAGATGAAAGAGGCCGGCCGCCCGGTCGAGCCGGTCTACGCCACCGAGGGGTCACCGATCATCGTCGGCCCTAACGGGATCTTCAAGGACTGTCCGCACCCGAATGCCGCCAGGCTGTTTCAATCCTTCGCGCTCGGGCGTGAGGGCCAACAGCTCAATGTCGAGATCGGCGGCCTCAGATCCGTCCACGCGCAGGCCAAGGAGAAGGCTGGACGCAGGCCGCTAAAGGACATCAAGACGATGAAGGACGATCCGGTGGCGGTGGAGCGGGAAGGGGAATCGATCAAATCGCATTATACCCGCATCTTCCGAGTCTGATGGGACTGCTCAGACCAATAACTGCCCGTCCGGGCGCCTGCCGCATGGCACGTGCCCGGATTTCGCGCGAGCTGGGTCAATAATGCCCCTCGGCGGAGGCGACGTTTGATGTTACCAATTTGACCATGAACCAGCATGCCAAGGTCGATATCCGCCATTCCACCTGTCCGCACGACTGCCCCTCGGCATGTGCGCTCGACGTCGAGGTGATCGAGGGCCGCTCGATCGGCAGGGTACGCGGCTCCAAGCAGCAGACTTATACGGCCGGCGTGGTCTGCGCCAAGGTGGCGCGCTATGCCGAGCGGATTCATCACGCCGAGCGGCTGATATTTCCGCTGCGCCGGACCGGGCCGAAGGGCTCCGGCCAGTTTGCGCGGATCTCCTGGGACGAGGCGCTGGACGAGATCGCGGCGCGCTTCGACGCGGCCGAGCGGGAATTCGGCGCCGAGTCGGTCTGGCCTTACTATTACGCCGGCACCATGGGGCTTGTGATGCGCGACGGCCTCAACCGGCTGTCGCATGTGAAGAAGTATTCGCGCTTCTACGGCACGATCTGCGCAACCATCGCGCGCATCGGCTTTGCCGCCGGGACCGGCAAGATCGCCGGCGTCGATCCCCGCGAGATGGGCGTCTCCGACCTCATCGTGATCTGGGGCACCAATCCGGTGAACACCCAGGTCAATGTGATGACGCATGCATCCCGCGCGCGCAAGGAGCGCGGCGCGAAGATTGCGGCGGTCGACGTCTACAATAACGAGACCATGAAGCAGGCCGACATCAAGATCCTGCTGCGGCCGGGGACCGATGGCGCGTTCGCCTGCGCCGTGATGCATGTGCTGTTCCGCGAGGGATTTGCCGATCGCGACTATCTTGCGCGCTATACCGATTGCCCCGACGAGCTGGAAGCGCATCTGAAGACCCGCACGCCGGAATGGGCTTCAGCGATCACGGGCGTACCGGTCGAGGAGATCGAGGAGTTCGCGCGGCTGGTCGGACAGATCAAGCGCTCGTTCTTCCGTCTTGGCTACGGCTTTACCCGCAGCCGCAACGGCGCCGCCCAGATGCACGCGGCCTCGTGCATCCCCGCGGTGACCGGTGCCTGGCAGTATGAGGGCGGCGGCGCGTTCTTCAACAACGCCGCAATCTGGCGTTTCGACGAGTCGATCATCGAAGGCCACGACGCGATCGATCCCTCGACGCGGGTGCTCGATCAGTCCAAGATCGGCCGTATCCTGACCGGCGATGCCGAGGCGCTCCGGGGCGGCGGACCGGTCAAGGCGATGCTGATCCAGAACACCAACCCAATGACGGTGGCGCCCGAGCAGGCGCTGGTGCGCCAGGGCTTTGCCCGCGAGGATCTGTTCGTCGCAGTGCACGAGCAGTTCATGACCGAGACGGCCCAGATGGCCGATATCGTGCTGCCGGCGACGATGTTCATGGAGCACGACGACCTCTATTACGGCGGCGGTCATCAGCACATCTCGGTCGGCCCGAAGCTGATCGATCCGCCCGGCGAGTGCCGTTCCAATCACGAGGTGATGCAGGGGCTCGGTCGCCGGCTCAACGCCGTGCATCCCGGCTTCGACATGACGCCGCGCCAGCTGATCGACGCGACCTTGAAGAAGAGCGGGCACGGCACGATCGAGGCCCTGGAGGCCGACATTTGGCGCGACCTGCAACCTGATTTCCGCGCGTCGCATTATCTCGACGGCTTTGCCCATGCCGACAAGAAGTTCCACTTCAAGGTCGACTGGGGCAAGGTGCCGGTTGGCGCGGGCGGGCTGATGGGCGCGTGGGACAAGATGCCCTCGCTGCCCGACCACTGGACCATCATCGAGGAGGCGGACGCGCAGCATCCGTTCCGGCTCGCGACGTCACCCTCGCGCAGCTTCCTCAACACCAGTTTCAACGAGACGCCGTCGTCGCAGGCCCGCGAGGGCGCGCCGACCGTGATGATCCATCCCGACGACGCAGCCAGCCTGTCGATAGCCGACGGCGACGCGGTGACGCTCGGCAACACGCGCGGCGAGACCACGCTGACCGCGAAACTGTTCGACGGCGTTCGCCGCGGCGTGCTGATCGCCGAGTCGATCCATCCGAACAAGTCCCATATCGGCGGGCGCGGCATCAACATGTTGACCGGGGCGGAGGCCGTCGCGCCGCTCGGCGGCGCCGCGTTCCACGACAACAAGGTCTGGATCCGGAAGGCATCGGCCGCCGCATAAATCCTGCTTGCAGTCGGCGCCGATCCTGCCGCAAATGTCGGCTGACAACGGCACATTGGCCAAGAAAACAGGCAGGAAACATGACCGACAACAGCGTTCTTCTCGAAAAGCGCGGGCAGGCGTTCTGGATCACCATCAACCGCCCGGACAAGCGCAACGCGCTCAATGCCGGTGTGATCGCCGGCATCGCCAAGGGCTATCGCGAAGCGCATGACGACAAGGACGTCCGCGTCATCGTGCTCACCGGCGCGGGCGACAAGGCGTTCTGCGCCGGCGCTGATCTGCAGAACAGCGGCGCGGCCTTCTCGATGGATTTCTCGCGCCCCAATGTCGACTATGCCGACCTGCTGCGGCTGTCGCAGAGCGCGACCAAGCCCGCGATCGCGCGGGTCGGCGGCGTCTGCATGGCCGGCGGCATGGGCCTGTTATGCATGACCGACATGGCGGTGGCTGCCGATGGCGTGATCTTCGGCCTGCCCGAGGTGAAGGTCGGCGTGTTCCCGATGCAGGTGCTGAGCCTGCTGCAATCGATCGCCCCGCCGCGCCTGGTCAACGAATGGGCGCTGACCGGCGAGCCGTTCGATGCCAAGGCCGCGCAGACTGCGGGCCTTCTCAACTATGTGGTGCCGGCAGCCGAGCTCGACGCCAAGGTCGATTGGCTGATCGGCCGCATCGTCGACAAGTCGCCGACGGCGATCCGCCGCGGCAAATACGCGATGCGGGCGATCGCGTCGATGTCGTTCGACGAGAGCATCGCCTACACCGAAAGCCAGATCGCGCTGCTCGCGATGACCGAGGACGCCAAGGAAGGCCTCAAGGCGTTCGGTGAGAAGCGCAAGCCGACATGGACCGGGCGCTAGGCGGTAGACCGATCGCAAGCGTTCGTGACGCGAAATCGTGTCAGTTGCCTGAAACGAGGGCATCATGCGACGCGAGCGCAGAATCTGATGAGAGGGCCGTTCTGTTTCGTTCCTCTCGGCGCTTCTTTGCGGCCGCGATCAGCTGCTTCCGCGTGCGTTTGGCATAGGTTGGGAGTTGTTGTCTCGAGCGATGGCGGCCGGCGGCGCGTAGTTCGGCGTCCGTGAGATCGCTATCGGCGCCTTCCGTGAATCCGCCGTGACGAAAGGAGGTAAATGAGAGTTCGTGCCGAAGACCAGCCGCGATGACTATTTTTTTGACCACATGCCGAAGATAGCGAAGGTCCTTACGCTCGGTCATCCATGGGATCAAGGCAGACGATTTGCGGTGGGCATGATCACGGCGGAACACCAATCCTGAAACGACAGAGCCTTTGATCGCATCGAGTTCCGCCACCAACTCGGGGAAGAGGGGGCCGCCCTTGTCATCGAACAGAGGCCACCAGGCTTCCTCGTTATTCTTTGGATGCACAATCCTTACACTGTTTGACCGCTCTTTTGGCCGATAGTGCGCGATTTCGAAAGCGCCGAAAACATGCTCCTCGCGTTGCAACCACTCCCATGACAATAGCGCGGCCGTTCCAATAGAGTGATATCCGAGCCGTTTCGCAGCTTTCCTAAACGCGGCTAGTTCATCCCAGCTTGCCGTGGGTGTCTCCCGCATGGGCTGCCCAGGCGCACGGGATTTTAGGCCCATCCGCGAGAAGGGATTGACCTGTGGTACCATTGTTTCTTGCGCGCGTTGACCAACAAACCAGGCGCGTCTGCAAGCAGTCATAGCTGCATTTGCGAACCGTCGACGTTCGCGCTTGGCGGCGTTACCTTCTCTGTCCTTGTATTGCACGACGAGGAGCTTCGCGTAGACCGCGTCAACAAATGCTTTGGTGAAATCAGTGATTTGTTTCGAGCCGACGCGGCTGCCGTCCTTTAGTTCGTGATTGGCGAAGAGTTGCAGACCTTGGCTGTATAAGCGCTGTGTCTTGTGATCGATGTCCCTCCATCGCTGGTGCGCCCGGAAGACGCTGACGAGCCAGTCGAAAGTGCCGGGCACAGGGAGCACTGGAAGCATGTCGGTCAATCCTCCGGAACGCCAGCTGTCAAAAGCTGGCAGCAGAATACTTTCAGTTCGCTCGACCGCTGACGCGAAGTCTTGTCCCAACGCTTCAGCATGTACGGGGCAACCCTGCTTGCGGGCCCAAGTCGGCGGCTCGAAGAAGTAGCCTGGTCGACCTCCCTTCAGTCGCTTCGACCGGAAATAGCGAGGAGGCCTCGACGTGGCATCGAGCGTATTCATACAAGAGAGACCAGGTCTTCATTTTTTGATTTATCTGGTGCTGCTCCTCCGTATTGGGCACTGAAGTGATCGATGGCGGCTCTCGACCAGATTGGTTGTCGAGCCCGTCCAGTTCTGCGATGGGCAATTGGTGGCGGTGCCTCACCGCGGCCGACGGCACGCGCGAGTTCGCGCGTGTCCGCGAAACCCAGATAAGCAGCGGCCATGTCGGCAGGCATGAGCGCAGGCCAGGTGCCGATCGGTGGATAGCGGGCGGGAAGGGCGGCACGCGATGCCACGGATGTCAGCTCACGCGTCAATGCGACAACGGTCTACGCACTGAAGCTATTGCAACGGCGTGATCCCTTGGGCTCCTTGCTGACATGTGCTCATACCCTCGTCTCCCCCTCGTGCACCAACTCGAAGCACGAGGGAGCTGTGAGGTATAGTACCATCAGAAGCTCATGCAGAAATCGGCGGGCTTGGCGTGCAAATAAGTGCTGGGCGTCGACGCTGCAGCATGCGGCGCCGATGGCACAGCGATCGACGCTCTCCAGAAACATGCCGTTCAGGCCCGCGAGCGATTGCGAACGCTGCGCAGGGCGAAGCAAGCTGAGCGGTAGTTCCTCGGCAAGAAGCCTGGCATCGACCACGGAAAACGCCGCTCGACGAGAGTCAGATGATACTTGCGAATTGTCAGTTGGTATTCCGACACGTGTGTCGCTCATCTCGCATCTGGACTACAAAAGCGCTCTCGTTTGTCGGAATTGCGAAACGCCAGCCACCCAAGCTGCCCCGTGAGCGCGATGTTGATGAAGCAATTGCCACTCGCCAGGTGAACGTCGCCCTAGCGGGCCGGGCTGTCGGCTGCGCTGAAACTCCGGCTTCGCCGGATTTTCCCCCTTCGGGCGTCCATCCCTGACGCGATCGGCGCGGTCAGTTGGAGATCGTTGCCCGCGCATATGCGGGTGGAGGGACGGGCAGAGAGTAAGAGGGCGGCGACGGGAGGCCGTGACGGGTTGGAAGTTGCGAGAGAGGCTCGCGGCGCCCGTCGCGGAGACCCGCAATGTCCAAACACCATTCCCGGACGCACGCCAGGGAAGACCGGTTGAGCCTGTATGACGAAATTACCAATAAGATCATCGCCGAGCTGGAGGCTGGCCATGTACCCTGGGTTCAGCCATGGGAGAACGCTGCAGAAAAAGCACTCCCGGTCATGCCGAAAAACGTCACGACGAATCGTCCGTACAGTGGCGTGAACGTCCTGATACTCTGGAGTACGGCCCGCGAGCGTGGATTCTCAAGTCAGCGCTGGCTCACCTACCGTCAGGCGCTCACGATCGGAAGTCACATCCGCAAGGGTGAACGTGGCACGACCATCGTTCACGCTGATCGTTTCGTGCCGCGTGACGAGAGGATTCGCACGTACGAGACCGGGGAGGAGGCGCAAGCCGTCCCATTTTTGAAACGATTTACCGTCTTCAATGTCGACCAATGCGATGGTGCACTCCCCACAGAAATTGCGACCGCTGCACCGCCGCAGCGACCCGACATGATTGAACCAACGGTTGAGGCCTTGATCAAGGCGACCGGTATCGATTTCCGTATCGGTGGCAACCGTGCGTTCTACGCACCGTCTGATGACTATGTTCAAGTGCCGCCGCCTGCAGCCTACTTCGAGCCGATCAATTGGCACCGCACCGCGCTCCACGAACTTGGCCACGCGAGCGGTCATCCCTCGCGCCTCAACCGCGATCTTGGTGGTTGCTATGGTACGAAGAGATACGCATTGGAGGAATTGATTGCGGAGCTGTGTGCTGCATTCTGCTGCACATCACTCGGCATCGTACCGACTGTGCGCCACGCCGACTATATCGGCTCATGGCTTGAGATCCTGCGGGAGGATAACCGCGCAATTCTGCGTGCGGCATCGCAGGCGAGCAAAGCCGCCGACTTCTTGCTCGGATTCGTTCCAAAGCAATCCCTAGCCGCACCGACTATAGCTGTCAGAGCCGAGCAGGAAGCATGATCGGCATTTGGTGACGTACTCGAGAGGAAGAGGGCGGCGCGTGACGCCATGATGGGTTGGAGGCCGAGGGAGAGGTCCTTCGGTCGCCCGTCATGGAGACCTCAAATGACAATGGCTGCCCAAACGAGAGTGCTTTCACCCTCATTTAAGAATCCGGTTGCTCGGGCAGGTAAAGAGGAGGTGGCCTAATGCGGCGCGTTGCGTCCGAAATGGCACGTCGCCTCGCGCGTGAGGCCGAGGCGGTGTGTCGACACTATCTCTCCAACGGCTGCCGGCGGGGTCGGTATTGGGTCGTCGGGGACTGTAGAAATGCACCCGGCCGCTCGCTGTTCGTCCGGTTGAGCCAATCGCCCAAGGGGCCCGCCGGCAAGTGGACGGATGCCGCGACCGGGGAGCATGGCGACCTTCTCGACATTATCAAGACCAGCTGCGGGTTGGTCGATTTCCGTGACGTCCTCGAGGAGGCGCGGCGGTTCCTGAACATGCCTCGATCCGATCCCCGACCGGTCGGTGCTGATCGTCTGCTGCGGCAAAGCGGATCTGTAGAGTCCGCACGTCGGCTCTTTACCATGTCACAGCCGATCGGTCGGACTGTGGCCCAAATCTATCTGCGGCAACGCGGCATTAAGCCCATCCGCGACGACGGCGCGCTGCGCTTTCATGCGCGTTGCTACTATCGGCCCAACCTGGACTCTCCGCCCCTGTTCTGGCCGGCAATGATCGCTCGCGCGACCGATCTCAAGGGGCATTTCACCGGCGTACACCGGACCTGGCTTCATCCGTCGGGACAGGGCAAGGCGCCGGTCGAAACACCACGGCGTGCAATGGGCGATCTCCTCGGTAACGCGGTGCGTTTCGGGTCAGTTGACGACGTGCTGGTGGCAGGCGAGGGCATCGAAACCATGCTGTCGCTTCGTTGCGTGTTGCGGAGCATGCCGATGGTAGCAGCCCTTTCCGCCAACCACCTTGCCGCCCTACTGCTCCCGCTGTCGTTACGCAGGCTCTACATCGCGCGCGATGCGGACGCGGCTGGAATGTCGGCAGCGATGGCCTTGACGAGCCGCGCAGAGGCTGTCGGCATCGAGGTCTTCATTCTTTCGCCAAAGTTCGAGGACTTTAACGCTGACCTCTGCAAGTTGGACGCTGAATTATTCCGAGCGGCGTTACAGGATCAGCTCGCTCCTCGGGACATCGTCCAGTTGCGGCCATGAATGAGCCGCGATCGATTCGAGATTGCGGCGATCTCTCGATCGCGGATCGTCGTGATCTGCCGATGCGAGATCACCTTTGCCGGGCGGGACCGCGCCACGGCCTTCTAGAGGGCGATCGGACGGCAGGTGGACCGGCCCTGCAATGGCTGCGCACGGCTATTTTCCGCCGGCCCTGCGGTCCTTTGCATCGCGAAGCAAAATAGCCGGCCTTCGCCATCCTCCGCTCCGCTTCGGCCCGCCGGCTTGCGCCTTTGGGTTCTGGTCCGCTCCGCCCGCCGCCTTTTGATCGCCACGAAGACCGCGATAGGCGCGGCCGATCGGGCAGAAGGAGCCTCACCATGACAACCGACCGTGACGAAACCGAGTTCGAGCCGCAGCATGCCTCATCACCAACGCATCATTTGCTCAACGAGCTTCAGCTCTATGGCCATCGTCCCTTCGAGGACGAACTCGATCCCAGACCGCTTCCCGAGGGCAAAAGAATCGCGGGCGCCATTGCCGACATGTTCGACGCCCTGGTCGCGACCTTGAGCGACACCCGGCTCGAACCCGACCTGGAGAACCTGCTTTGGTCGACCGTCAATCTATTCCACCGTGCCACGGGCCGCATCGAACGTGAGCTCGACGACAATGAGCAGGCGCAACGCAGGAGCCAGTGTGAACAGAATGGATCGGAGGTTGGATCGGTTGAACTCGAACGGCTTACCGCCGAGGGCGTTACACTCATGGAACGCCGCAATGCCATGGAGCTCTTTCGAGAACTGGCCACGGATCAATTCGAGCTTCACACCGGTTCGCCCTGGCGTCCCCGCGCCGGGTCATTGGTCAATCATCGCACGCTCACGTCAGCGATGATCGATAGCCGCGACTTCCTGGCTGCCAAGCATCGGGCGGAAACCGAGGCGATGTTGCCGTCGGGGTCCAAGGTCGCGTTTACCGGAGGCGTCGATTTCAACGATCATTTCCTGGTCTGGGATCGGCTCGACAAGGTCCATGCTAAGTACCCTGATATGGTCTTGTTGCACGGCGGATCTCCGAAAGGTGCCGAACTGATCGCCGCCAAATGGGCCACCACCCGCAAGGTACCTCAGATCGCATTCAAGCCCGACTGGACCAAGCATGCCAAGGCGGCTCCGTTCAAACGGAACGACGCAATCCTCGCACTGCTGCCAATCGGCGTCATGCACTTTCCTGGCTCCGGAATACAAGACAACCTTGCCGACAAGGCCCGGAAGTTCGGCATTCCCGTCTGGAGATTCGGCGGTGTGTAACCGCCGCTTCATGCGCACCTCTTCATCAAGAGGCCCCTTAATGAACGTCTCGCCGGGGGTACTCGGGCCAGGGCCCGCCGGCATCTGCGATGCCGGCGTCGCTATCACTGCCTCTGTCCCGGGTACCCTCTTGACCGGTCTCGACGTCCGCGGGTTCACTTCGCTGCGCTCCGTCTGACACGCTATTTCATTTGAAGGGCGATGCGCTTTGCGCCCGCCTTGCCTTCTTGGCAACAGGTGTTGCGGCGCTATAACAATCGGCACCAAGGCTTGGCTTCAGATGACCATCCTTGCTGAGCCCGAAGGGTCTATCGGGGGGCCCCCGGGCCGGACGAACCTTAGCCAACTGTTTCTGCCAAGGCGCGGTGGGGATAAGTCGGTCTGTCGATCGAAATTGCTCGCGATCGAGGCGTTGATCGGTCCGCGGGATAGACCGCGGGTAACGTGGCCAACGTTGAGCGCTTGGTCCCTGACTTCTCCCACCTTGCTCGCACGATCAACGCAGCACACGGGCATCTTGTCGCAAATGCTCAAGGCGATCAATTACGCCTATTCCTTCGCGTCTGTTTTCGTCTCTTCGCCCGAACGCAGCGACATCTTGTGCAGCACAGCCGAGGTTGGCCAAGACTTCTCTGGAGGATGCCGTTCGATGACAGACCACCTGGCCTCTTGATGGCTTGATCTGGCCTAAGAGCGGCTGCGCCTCGATCGCCTGAACGCAACGCCGTGGGGCGACTTTCTTCCCCTGGGCTAACGCCCATTCCTCGCGGGACAAGAAAGTCTCCCCACTGGCGTCCTCCGCTGCGCTCCAGCCCGCATGCGGGTGCGTCGTCGCTCGTCTCTGGCCCGTAGATCGCCATCGAGGCCGCGATGGTCGCGCCTCGAAACATCAAGGAGAAGTGACATGGCTAACATCGGTTATTTCAAGAAAGTCGGCCGCGAGTTGCAGGGCGAGATCGTCACCCTGAGCCTCCAGACCAGGGGCGTCAGGATCGTACCCGAGACCAACCGATCCAACGACAATGCCCCGAGCCATCGCATCTTCGTTGGCCGCGCAGAGATCGGCGCCGCCTGGTCGAAGCGCTCCGAGGAGGGCCGCGACTACCTCTCGCTCAAGCTCGACGATCCCTCGTTCAACGCGCCGATCTACGCGAACCTGTTCGACGACGAGGAAGGTGACGGCTTTACCCTCATCTGGTCGCGGCTGCGAAAGAACGGCGACTGACGTTCGACCGCTAAAAAGAGCCCCGTCCGGTGGCCGGACGGGGCTCTTTGCATCAGCAGTCAAGACATTGCCGGCCAAGCCGCGATTAAGGCATTAAACTAGCGCACTAGATAGCGACGAAGCGTCTGAACAGAGAGATTTACGTCATCTGTCTGTCAGCGCCGCTCTTAAGGATGAAGGTGTTCCGCGCTAGTCCGTGTCAGCAATGGTCTGGGATCGACCACGCACCGTAGGCCGCGGCAGGTGTCTACAGCACTTTCCGAATTCCTGGCATCTTCGATCTTTGAGCCTTCCAGATCAGCGGCGGCGCAGAGTAAATGGTCTGGCACTGGCGGGCTCAAAGCGTGGAGGAATGTTCCCTTATAGCGTCAGCGCCCGTTTGAGATCGTCGTGCTCGAAAGCGCTGGCCATGCGGTTGATCTCGGCCGAGCGGGCGCCGACTGCCCTGGCCGTATCGCGCCAGGTCACGGTCACGGTCGCGACTTCTTTGATGATCGCGCGAGCCTGCGGCAACGTAAGTGCAAAAAATCCGGACACTGCTTCCAGCAGGTCGAGTGAACAGGTGCCTTCGTCGAGATCGATGTTCGTCGTCAGCACCCGGGCCTTGAGATCAGTTGGAACGGGATTGAGATCATATGCCGGCGAGAGAGACCAGCCCGCCTTTCCAAGCCACAGGAAGCCGTGATTAAGGAGGTGGTCGTCGACATTGGAGATCAGCACGTTGAAGGCGACACGCCGGTAGAGGGCATGAGCGTCTGTCCTTGCCTGAGCGCCGTGTTGGGCGAGGGCATCGACGATCTCGGGATAGCTGCCGCGCTCGCCATCCTTGGCGCCCATCATCGCCATCGCCGACAGGAACGGTATGCGGATCGTACCATTCCGGTCGAAGCGTCGCGATAACATGACCGGCTTGCCGGCGATGTCGATCAGCTCGTGCTGGGGAACGGCGATACCTGCCTTGCCGGCTAGCCGCAGAGCGATCTCTTCCCAGGTCTCTATGCTATAGTCATCGGTCTCCTTTGGAAATTTCGCGATGGAGAGGTGACCATGCTGGTCGATGACCGACGCCTTCGGACGTGCGCCGCCGAGGGAGGAGCCAGGGGCAAAGATGAGCTGGAGGTCCTCATCCGTTTCCTCATCCCGGAGAATCCGCTCGGTGATTTGGAGCAACCGACCAAGTTCAATCAGGGCAGGAACGCCGGCGCGAATTGGACTCTGGAAAACCTCATCGCCAGCCCAGCGGAAGCGGAGCGCGCCAAGCCGTGTCTCGTCGGCTACGCCGAGCAGGTAGTCACTTTCCGTGAGGGTGCGAACGGCTCGGCCTTCGTGTTCGGCCAGGCGACGCTCGGCGCGTTGCATGAGGCGACGACCCCAGGTATCCGGCGCCGAGTCTCCGATCGAGCCGAAAGTCGCTAGCCCGGCACGTGGTGCGAAGGCACCGCGGGTCAGCGCCAGTGCTGGCTCCAGCGAGAAGCGGTCCGGATCCTCAAGCCATGTGCCGTCATACTCGAAGAGGATGGTCTCCGCGCCTCGGACACGATTGCTCCTCGCCAGCCCGATTGGGCGCGTGCGGCCGTCCAGGTCGATATGTACTTCGAAGTCAGCCATCGTGGGACGACCTGGCCGGCCGCTGGAGGTGGACGCGCTGGGGCAGATCCGCGCTAGCCAAAGCCCGCCCGACGCTGTCGTTGCTGATGTCGGCGATCTGATTCAGGCCGTCGAGCAAACCGAGCGCCTGGAGGACGCCGGCATAAATACCGATGCCGACGTTGGTGTCCCCGGCTTCGACCCTTTGCAATGTCGAGCGAGACGTGAAGGCGCGCTCGGCCACGACCGCCATCGGAAGCCGTCTACGTCGACGGGCATCATGGATGTCCGCCCCCAGCTTGCGCACCGCGCGCCGCACGGCAGCAGGGGGGGTATGCGGGGTAGGCATCTTGTCACCTTCGCACTACAAATCGAACAAATATGTAGCACCAAGCTCACAATTTTTCCATGTGCCGGGAGTCTTGCGCAGAACAGGAAACGGTATCGAAATACCGACATCCGCCGCATTTGTCCGCCCACGCCATCCGGCTCTACGTGGCGATTTAATTCAGACATGGATTACGACCAGCGCCGCCCTCAACAAGGTTGGAGAGGCGAGTATCGTCGACGGCACTGTCTCGACGCGCCGTCGCCGTGATGGCGCGAGAGGCGCTGCTAACGAATGGCGTCTAGAAGTGGCTGTCCAAGCAGACGTTCAGAGCGGTTGAAAGCAACACGTTTTCGCCAGAAGAAAATCGCGGTGCGGCTCTCTCATCGTCTCACGCAGATCTATGGCTTCCCCAAGGTAATGGCCACCACGCGCGAATGATGGTTGATCCGCTGGTCGGGAAACTCGTCGGCAAACCGCTCACTTGGGACGGCAGCAGAATCCAGGACACCGGTACGCTGCGTAAAGTGAAGCGTGTGTAGCTGTGCTCGCCGAGGAAAATCACGATTTCAGGTCGCTGTTGAAGTACGCGCGCAGCCATAGGTCATATTCTGACGAAGCCGGATCGGTTGCCGCGTCACGCAGCCGCGTTCGGCCCAGCTTGACATATCACGGATGTCGTACCGGTCAGACTTCAAGACGAGCCGAGGGCCTCGCAACGCTTTACAGGTAATTTAGGTGGCCTACGATGTGCTCGCCCAGTCTTCTTGAGCAAGTCACCCGGCTCGGCCCCTATTGTTGAAATAGAGAGGTGGGCAGCAAGACGCTGGGGAATGCGAGCTCCTATCTGCAAGAACCGCAACCTCTGGGGCGTCGAGAATTTCGAGGAGATCGCGATCCGCCATTTGAAATTCGCGGCGCAACGGTGTGCGCACGAAGCGACGCCAGCATTGACACGCTTTGCCAATTTGTCGCCAACCTCATTCGTGGAAGGCATGATGGCCGCGCGAGAGCGGATCGTTGCTTGAACCGACGAGGATTTGCCAAGTATTCCTACGTCGGGAAGGGTTCTCCAAGTCCGACGCCGCAAAAATCATCGAAACCCGTTCTGTGCGAGGAAAGTCGTAAGCCGGAGAGTATCTTCGATTTAGTGCAAGGAATTACGGCGTTCGTGCGCGGCAAGGCTCATCAGGACACGTCTTGAGCTCGCAGGCAAAGCGAAGCGTTTGATGGAGCGTGCAAGTTAAGGACATCAGCTGCGCGACCAGCGCTGCGTCGGTCTAGTCGCGCCGTCGATCCAGCCGGATCGGCGGCGCGACGCGTAGCCGCGTCCGGCGCTCGCCGCGCCTTCGGCCCGGCTCGCGGAAGATCAAACTTATCCTAGACTTGTATCAAGAGGAACTGGGAGCCGCGTCACTGCTCAACTGACTCGTCCTTTAGAGGCCTATGACTTGCTCAACCGCCCGGGCCTCTTAAGTAAGTCGCACGGGTCAACTCCTAGCGCTTCAGAAATCTGTCCAAGTACAGTGATACTTGCCGACACATCGCCGCGCTCAATAGCGCCGACGTATCGTGCGCTCAGGCCCGCGCGCTCGGCCAACTCCTCTTGCGTCATTTCTGAATCGTGGCGTATCCGACGCAGATTGGTCGCCATGACCTCCTTGAGATCCATGGCGACATGGGAGCCAGAGCTGGAACGATCGTTCTAGGAACGATCATTCCTATTCGTCAGCAAGTATGCTATTCATTTGTCGGATGCGCTCTGAGCCACTTGCTTAAAATGTACATGGTACAAAATTCTCCCTTGGATCCCCCCGTCACCGATCGCGCGCCCGGCGACACCACTCCCACGTCCTACGACGAAAAGCACCTTGTCACCTACCTGCGCCTTTTGCAGGCGGAGGATGAGGGAGCGGACTGGCGCGAAGTCGCGCGAATAGTTCTGCATATTGATCCGGAAAGTGACCCACACCGTGCGCGAACTGCCTATGAGAGCCATCTAGCGCGCGCTAAGTGGATGACCGAACAGGGGCGTTTTTTGCGCAAAGGCGGCGCCAATTAGACGAAAACCGCCGCGCGAGATGCCGCACTGAAAAGGACTTTCCTGTCAGAGTGGTGGTCTCCGTCGCGCACCATGTGGTGCCGAAATAGGGACTTTCTACAACCAAATCGTTCACAATTATTGCACCGCAATCCCTGCTAGCTGCAATGGGGCGGAGCAATGCCTAAATTCGACTGGCGGTCGCCAGAATCCTACAAAATCCTTCAGGATGGAGAAATTACCGACATCGCCTGGGAATGTCTTCGCCGTAACGCCGATTATCGACGCGACTACGAAACAATGATCGCCATCAGCCCGGATGGCGACGTGACACCCGAATTCAGGAGGAGGTGGGGTATCTGCTTTCGCCCATGACCCGCTGAAGTCCTTCAGGGAGCATACCGTCTTCTGGGCTCCCGAGGTTCTGCCGACCGTCGTCCCAATTGCAGTGAGCGCGCCGTCTCAGGGGCCCGGCGTCGGCTCTCAACCGCTGCTCGATCTTGCGGCTGGCCAAATCCGCCGTGCTGCTGACGGTTGGCATGCAGTGCTGCGTATCGCCGCGGTTGACCATCGCGTCTGGTCGAAATCGCCGCCGACCGTTGGCGCTCGCTATGTTGCCGTGCTGCGGTTTGACCGGGATTTTGAAGAACGGGCATTTGCCGCGCGTCGGTTGTGGCGCGCTATGAACGGGCGCAGCGCCGGCCCAGCCTTTCGTGAGCTATCAAAGCAACGGCGCAAGCGCTTCAGCGAAGCCCTGCGCGCGCTCGATGCGCAAACTGCAGGCAACACATACCGTGCCATTGGAGAGGCGTTGTTCGGTGGGAAAGGAATCCCCGATAGCGCCTGGAAGACGCACGATCTCCGCAGTCGGACTATTCGGCTAGTCCAGAGCGGGCTCGCTCTCGCGCGCGGCGGCTATCGCCGACTGCTGCGGCCTAGCCGCCGAGGCGAATAGACCCACCGTCTCCGGGGGTTCGAAAATCGCCCCCTCAAACTTCGGCATCCCGCTCCGACATCGCGCTTCTCCAATATGACCGCATACACGCCGGCGCCGCAGGCAGATTGCGCTGTCATTCTGGAGTTGTCAGATGCCCGATCCGATGGCCGGTCTACCCCCGCGCTTTCTCCGCACCACAGAGGCTGCGCGTTACCTTGGCCTCTCCGGCCGTACGCTTGAGAAGCACCGGACATACGGAACGGGGCCAGTTTACCGGAAGATCGGCGGGCGTGTCGTCTATGCGCTGGATGATCTGAAAGCGTGGGCTGATCTCGGAGCCAAGACGTCGACGTCCGACCCCGGAAAGGGGACCGTGCTGCCTGCCAAGAAGCATCCTGTCCTGCGTCCTTACGCAGGCCAGGAACGTCGTTGATCGTGGTCCGAGATCAGAGATCATGCGGCGAACACTCTCCTCCGAGCGCGGCCAGCTCGAGCTTTTTCGATCTCTTCCTGGCAATCTCGCGCCCCGCGACGCGCAGGATCTGATGGCTTATCCCTTCTTCCCGCTCGCAAAAACGAAGCGTGTTATGCTGATCGACTTCCGAGCGGGTGCGATTTCCATTCGTGTTGAGGCCGCGCTGGAGCACGGCATGGCCACCATTTGGGACGCAGATGTCCTGATCTGGGCAGCTTCGCAGATCGTCGAAGCTCGCGACGCCGGATTGCGGACCTCGCGCCTGATGTCTGCAACTCCTTACGAGATTTTGACGTTCGTCGGCCGCGGCACAAGCGCGCGGGATTATGATCGGCTGAAGGCTGGTCTCGATAGACTGCAGTTAACAACGGTGCTGACCTCGATCCGTCAACCCACGGAGCGGCGGAGACATCGCTTCTCGTGGATCAACGAATGGAAGGAAACCGCCGATGCAAGCGGACGTCCGCTCGGTCTCGAGCTGATTTTGCCAGACTGGTTCTATGCCGGAGTGATCGGTGACGCTCTCGTGCTCGCGATCGATCGCGCCTATTTCGATCTGACCGGCGGCCTTGAGCGCTGGCTTTATCGTCTGGCGCGCAAACACGGCGACCGCCAGAACGGCAACGGGAGCTTTGACCTTGTGCATCTGCATGCCCAGTTGGGAAGCCTATCGCCGCTCAAGCACTTTGCGTACGACCTGCGCCAAATCGTCAGCCGGCAGACCCTGCCAGGCTATGAACTCGTGATCCGCCGCGATTCAAACGGCGCCGAGCGACTGAACTTCAAACCCATCCCTCTTGACGCGATCACCGCGCGACTTCGCAAGCGCGGTCTCATTACGGATTCGGAGGAAAATTTGTGAATCAGCTCGTGCTATCGAGGACCGCAAGCCTCGTGCCATTGAGGACCGGACCCTCGTGCTATCGGAGACCGGGATGGGGACTAACTCGTTGTTCCTTCACGCCTTACGGCCGCCGCAATTCTACTAACCGGAAATCCTCCGGATTTCTTCTAACGGACTGCGCCATTCGCGGAGCCGGCGACAATCGCCAGCAAGCATCAGATCGTCCTGCTTCGTCTCCCTATGAACAGCGCACGTCCGGCATCGCAACAGAGCTGCAGCCAGGCGATAGGAACATCTTTCGACCTCGGGGCGCCTCATGAGCGACTGCACCGAAGTCGAGCTTCTTTGGCTTGAAAGGCGCATCGAGAACCGAATTCGGTTTGGGCGCGCCACCCATGAAAAGACCCTCGACCGCAGCCGACGGCTGCTGTCGTTTGCGCCAGGCAACATCTTTGCGTTCGTCCGATGGGTGTCGAACGACTTCGGAACAGTCATCTCGCGCATCGATATTCTGCGAGCCGTGTCGCCTGGAGCGCCATATTCGACCGTGCCCTATGTGAAACCCGGCGGTGAGAGTCTCCTGCGCGTGTCAGGATGGCCGAAAGTCGAACGTGTGCTTCAACTGATCGATGCCGTCGAAGCGCTCGGCGTTAATCCGGCGGATGCCGCCCCCGACTATTGGCATCACGTTCATAACCGGCTGTCGGTCAACGAGAAGCCGCGCCCGTACACACAAACACGCCATCAGGCCTGGCTTCGCCGGCAAAAAGTCATGCGATGACGGGCCGGTTCAAGACGCTTGTTGCGATGCTCGGCGGTGCTGCGGCTCTTGTCATACCTGCCGTTCGGGAGATGGCGCCCATCTACATCTGGAATGCATCCGAGAGCGTGCCTATCGGGCTCTACCGTCTGCAGCATGCCGACAGTCTGTTCGTCTCCGAGTTGGTCGCCATTCAGCCGCCGGAACCGCTTGCGACGTTCCTTGATCTGAACGGCTATCTGCCGGTCGGTATGCCAATGCTCAAACACGTGCTGGCCCTTCCGGGCCAGACGGTCTGCAGAAATGGGCTCATAGTTTCCGTGGACGCAATCGAATTAGGCGAGGCGCGAGAACGCGATGGCCGCGGGCGGCCGCTCCCGAAATGGCAGGGCTGCCGCATCGTCGGCGCGGGCGAACTCTTCCTCATGAACGGACAGTCCGCCAACTCGCTGGACGGTCGCTATTTCGGGTTCTTGCCGGCATCGGTCGTCATCGGGCGCGCGCGGCCAGTGTGGACCTGGGAGGACTGATCGTGCGTGCATTGCGAATTCGCTTTTCCATTCCTCTGTTCGGCCAAGTGCAACACCATTCCTCCGTCCTGACCAACGATTGCGCAGGTGCCGCGCGCAGGCGCTGTCCAGGACGGCCGCAAGGCCGGCGTGAAACATCTTTACCCTGGATGGGCCTGAGCACGGCGGCATGCTCACGTCTGTTCGAAAAGGGCTTGCGGATCGTCGTGCTGCTGTTTGCTGCGCTGCCCTTGAATAGCAGTCCCGCGATAGCCGAAGGCCATCCTGCGCAGGCTGCGGCGAGCAGTCGAACCAGTGATCCCTTGGCTAATTGCGTTGACGAAGCATCGCGTCGCTTTAGCGTTCCCACGCGCTGGATACGTGCCGTCATAGACGCCGAAAGCGCCGGAGACGTGCGTGCGAAGTCACCGAAAGGCGCTATGGGCCTGATGCAAATCATGCCAGAGACGTGGGCGGAGCTGCGCGCGCGGTACGGTCTTGGCACCGATCCCTACGATCCCAGCGACAACATTCTTGCTGGCACGGCGTACCTTCGCGAACTGCACGATCGGTATGGTTCGCCAGGCTTCCTTGCGGCCTACAACGCGGGTCCTGGTCGCTACGAGGCGCATCTCGCCGGCCGTCAACTTCCCGTCGAGACCGAAGCCTATTTGCAGAAGCTCCTACCAGCTATTGGCAGCGACAATGCAGCCGTCGGCACATTCACTCGTCCACAGCCGCCTGCGGGCGTGCTCTTCATTGAGCGATCTGAAAACTCAAAGTCCGCTATCTGGCGGCGGCTTGAGTACCCGCGGAATCAGGCGCTAGCGGCCGGTTCCGGTCACGGCAGCTCGGCCCTCGTGCCTCAGGCAACAGGTCTATTCGTATCGAGATCCGATGCGGGAGGCCTGCGATGACGGCATTCGCGGGTCGGTATGCATTGGTGTGCCCCCGAGAGGAATGGGCGGCAACGCGAGGGAGGCGGGAGGCAACGACAGCGCGATGGCGAGATAAAAGGCCGCGAGGTGCGGCTTCGGACGGTCGTGATGTTTCAACGGGTTATGCTGTGTTTTCGAGAGGTGCCAGCGTTTCACGCGCCTCGCGCCTCCACGGATTTCGTAACGTTTTCAGCTTCCTGTCGCGATGTGCGGGCGCGCAATCATGAACGGCGAGGACAGATTCCGCATCCGGCCAGGCCGGATCCGCTCGTCCCGGGCTCAGCGCGCCAGACCGTTCGTCGCGCAGGTGCTTGCGGCGGCCCGGAAGGCCGGCGCACGCGTATCACGTACCGGCCAAATCACGCACGGCAATCGATCGACATTTGGGCGCGGCCGAACGGCAAGCGTGCGCGCCAACCGGTTCCTGACCAGCCGCTCGCGTGTCGTCGTCATCAAGACCCGTGTTGTGCGTCATCATGCAAGCGCAGCCCCTCTGGTGGCCCATCTCGGCTACCTCCGCCGCGAAGGCGTCACCCGCGATGGCGAGAAAGCCCGCTTGTTCGGGCCGCAGACCGATGAGGTAGATAGCCGTGCCTTTGCCGAGCGGACGGAGGGCGATCGACACCATTTCCGCTTCATCGTCTCACCCGAGGATGCCGTAGAGCTGGCCGACCTCAAGTCGTTTGCCCGGGACCTGATGAGTCAAATGGAGAACGATCTCGGCACCAAGCTTGATTGGACAGGTGTCGATCACTGGAATACGGACAACCCTCACGTTCACATCATTCTGCGCGGCCGAGCCGACGACGGCCAAGACCTCGTCATTGCCCGCGACTACATTAAGGAAGGAATGCGCGCGCGAGCGGCCGATCGCGTCACCCAGGAACTGGGGCCGCGGACCGATCTCGAAATCCGTCGCAATCTCGAGCGCCAGGTCGAAGCGGAGCACTGGACGCAGCTCGATCACCAGCTTGTCCGTGACGGCCGCGCGACCGGAATCGTGGACCTCGCGCCCGATCCAGGCGCTCAGCCGGATGAGTATCACACGCTGAAAGTCGGTCGGCTGCGCAAGCTAGAAGCGCTCGGACTCGCAGAGGAGGTCGGCCCTGGCCAATGGGCGATCGACGAGCGAGCCGAAGCGACGCTGCGCGAACTTGGCGAGCGTAGCGATATCATCAAGCGGATGCACCGCGCGCTGACTAGGCGTGGCATCGAGCGGGGATCTGCGAGCTACGTTCTTGCCACCGAGACCCTGGACACGCCGATCATTGGACGATTGGTCGACCGCGGTCTCCACGATGAATTGACAGGCACGGCTTACGCCGTGGTCGATGGTGTTGACGGGCGTACCCATCATATCAGGCTGCCCGATCTCGACGCCGTGGGCGACAGTGCTCCCGGCTCGGTCGTTGAGCTCCGCAAGTTCGATGACGCACGAGGGCAACGCCGGATCGCGCTCGCCGTCCGCTCTGATTTTGATATCGATCGGCAGATTACGGCGTCTGGTGCCACCTGGCTCGACAGGCAGAACATCGCGCGCGAGCCGGCCGCATTCTCCACTGGCGGCTTCGGCGCCGAGGTGCGGCAGGCTTTGGACGCCCGCGCCGAATATCTCATCCAGCAGGGACTTGCCGAACGACAAGGACAGCGCATCACCTTCGCTCACAGTCTGATAGATACGTTGCGCCGCCGGGAACTTGACGCGATCGGCGAAAAGCTCGTAGCCGACATAGGGCGGCCGTTCAATCGGGCGAGAAGCGGCGAATACGTTGCCGGCGTCTATCGCCAGCGTCTGGCTCTCGCGTCCGGCCGCTTCGCCATGCTCGACGACGGACTCGGATTCCAGCTCGTGCCCTGGACGCCGGCCCTCGAGCAACACCTCGGTCGGCAGGTCTCCGGCGTCGCGCGCGATGGCGGCGGCATCGACTGGAGTTTTGGGCGCAAGCGAGGGCTTGGTCTCTAGCTCTATCAGAAAGGACCTCGGACATGCCCGCCACCAGGATATTTTGGGGCCAGATCATCGCCGTCGTTGCCATCATCGTGGCGACGACCTGGGGCGCGACGGAGTGGGTGGCCTGGCGCCTCGCGTTCCAGCCTGAGTTGGGCACTCCCTGGTTTCGGCTGTTCGGTCTTCCCTTCTACCTCCCGCCGTCGTTCTTCTGGTGGTGGTACGGCTTCGACGCCTATGCGCCGTGGGTCTTCGTTGAGGGCGCCTACATTGCGGCATCGGGCGGCTTCATCTCTGTCGCAGTCGCCATTGGCATGTCGGTCTGGCGGGCCCGCGAGGCGACGAGGATTGAGACCTACGGCTCCGCCCGATGGGCCGAGGCGGAGGAGGTGAGGGCAGCTGGCCTTCTTGGCCCCGACGGAGTGGTCCTCGGGTGCTATGGTGAGGCCTATCTGCGCCATGACGGACCGGAGCATGTTCTGTGCTTCGCGCCGACCCGCTCGGGCAAGGGCGTCGGACTGGTCGTGCCATCCCTGCTGACTTGGCCGGGATCGGCGATCGTCCACGATATCAAAGGCGAGAACTGGCAGCTCACCGCCGGATTCCGCGCCCGGCATGGTCGCGTGCTGTTGTTCGATCCGACCAATCCGGAGTCCTCGGCCTACAATCCATTGCTGGAGGTTCGCCGCGGTGAATGGGAGGTGCGCGATGTCCAGAACATCGCCGACATCCTGGTCGATCCGGAAGGAAGCTTGGACAAGCGGAACCATTGGGAGAAGACCAGTCACGCGCTGCTGGTCGGCGCGATACTTCATGTCCTCTATGCTGAGGAGGACAAGACGCTCGCCGGCGTCGCTGCTTTTCTCTCAGACCCCAGGCGCCCGATCGAATCAACGCTCGCCGCGATGATGAAGACGGGGCATCTGGGGTCCAGTGGTCCGCATCCCGTGATCGCCAGCGCCGCCCGCGAGCTGTTGAACAAGTCGGAGAATGAGCGGTCCGGCGTTCTTTCGACGGCTATGTCGTTCCTCGGTCTCTATCGCGATCCCGTCGTTGCCGAGGTCACGCGACGCTGCGACTGGCGGATCATAGACCTCGCAGGCGCCAAGCATCCGACGACGCTCTACCTTGTGGTACCGCCCTCCGACATTGTCAGGACCAAGCCGCTAATCCGCCTGATCCTCAACCAGATCGGGCGCCGCCTGACGGAGGATCTTCACGCCGAGGCCGGCCGTCACCGAGTGCTTCTCATGCTGGACGAGTTTCCCGCGCTAGGACGCCTCGACTTCTTCGAGTCGGCGCTGGCTTTCATGGCAGGCTATGGGCTTAAAAGCTTTCTGATCGCGCAGTCTCTCAATCAGATCGAAAAAGCTTACGGCGCGAATAACGCGATCCTCGACAATTGCCATGTCCGGGTCAGTTTTGCCACCAACGACGAGCGCACAGCCAAGCGCGTGTCGGACGCACTCGGCACCGCGACCGAGATGCGCGCCATGAAGAATTATGCCGGTCACCGGCTGAACCCCTGGCTTGGCCATCTGATGGTTTCACGCCAGGAGACCGCGCGCCCACTGCTCACGCCCGGTGAGGTGATGCAGCTTCCGCCCACGGATGAAATCGTCATGATCGCCGGCACGCCACCCATCCGCGCGAAGAAGGCGCGCTACTACGAGGATGCTCGCCTCAAGGAGCGTATTCTGTCCCCACCCAAGCTGACGGCACCAAAAGAGCACGCAAAGTGCGAGTGGACCACGTTGCTGCTACGGGCACAGTCGCAAATCGGCGACGCGATGTGTGCATCCCAAGCCGCGGGCGATGACCCAACCGAATCCGAACACCGCCTTCAGCCTGAACTTAACCTCGTAAAGGCGGTCGAGATGAGGACATCAGTCCAGAATGAATTCGAAATCGATCCGGTTGACGACGAGGACGATGACGTTACTCGCAGCCGCCACATGAACCGTGCCATGCAAAGGGTGGCAAGACAGGCATCGCTCGATCCCGGCGACGGTATAGACCTCTGAGACTTCCATGGCAAAACCACCCCGGAAACAGCGCCTCTCGGTCTACCTCGATCCCAACGTCATGGGGCGACTTGCCGAACATGCGGCACGGCGCGGCCACTCCCGCTCATTGGTTGCAGAAGCGGCCATTGAATCTTTCCTTTCGCCAGATGCCTCAGAACGGCAGGAGGCTGCGATCGCGAGACGCCTCGACCAGTTTGATCGTCGCATGCTCCGTCTTGAGCGGGATGTCGGTATTGCGATTGAGACGCTCGCCGTATTCATCCGCTTTTGGCTAGCCACGACACCGGCATTGCCCGAACCGGCCGCACAGGCGGCACGCGCGAAGGCAGGCGAGCGGTACGATGCGTTCGTTTCAGCGCTCGGCCGTCGATTAGGGAAGGGGCCAAAGCTTCGGCAGGAAATTTCCGAAGACATTTCGATTGAAGAGGCGCCCTGAACATTTGCTCCAAGGACAGTCGGCGGTGATGCGCCAGCACCCCGTGCATGCATATTATGGAAGAAACGGAGCACAATCACACGTGTGAGCGCCCGCCGAGATCAAAATCCGGTTATAGCGACCGGGCTTGGCACCTTCCGGTTCACCTCGAATAGTGGACGTTCGCGACAGTTATGCAGACCGTCAGCTAAGGGCCGATTCCGTTGAAAAAGGCCGGCGGTATTCCGCTGTAATAGCTGGGCCGGCGAAGAGATCGAGGGGGGCCCTATGCGGGTCTTGCTATGGGCATCGCGATCAGCTTGGCCATCTTCCGGAGGTTTTGCGCGGTGGCTGCGAGAGTGAACTCATCGCGAGCGCCGTTTGGGCCTCGTAATCGTAAACGGTCGAG